>RFNI01000182.1 GCA_009927245.1 Actinomycetota bacterium
GATGTGAACCTGTTCCGTTACCAGCCAACAGTTATCCACGGCAGCCTAACTAGCCAAAGTCTTTTGAGCCAGGGATCAGAATCACTGGAGTAACAGACTGGGCGGGCTTACGAGTTGATGATCCTGCTCTTGACCTAGCTGCTATTTATGGTGAGGCTGCCCCTGAGATTTCTGCTGCCATTACTTTGGCTTATGAAGGCAACATCAGAGCAGACCGAAACCTTCGCCAGCGAGCAAACCTTTACTTCGAACTCTCGCTAGCCAGTTACCTCTTGCAGAGTTCAGAGCTTGGTGATGAAGAAGGTGTCGCAGAAGCTGAAAACATGTTGGCAAGTCTGCTCAACGACCTAAACGATGGAGTGCTACCAACACTTACCCCTTCTGAGTTTGCGGTTAGTGCTCCTGAGGTGGTTACCCCGATTTCAGCAGCCTCAAGTTTCACCGCTCCAGTCACAGTGGTTACTGAGAACCTGGAGATTATTGACCTGAATGAGCCTGAGAAGCCTAAGTCAGAAGACGAACTGTTCTAAAAGGCACAAACCTAGCCTCTTTTTTGGCGTAATCTATTGGTGAAAGAAAGAAGCGTCATGGAAATCAGAATTGGGCTTAGAAACACTGCTCGCGAAATCGCATTCGAATCGAAGCAGTCAGCTGCTGAGGTTGAAGCAAGCGTTGAAAAGTCCCTCAACTCTGAAACTAAGACTCTGAAGCTTGTCGATGACAAAGGTCGCATCTTCATTGTTCCAACTGATGCTTTGGCTTACGTTGAGATCGGTGCTGAAGAGGCCCGAAGAGTAGGATTTATCGCCTAATGGAACTTGTCTTTATTCTTGTCTACGGTTCAATCCTCGGCCTTATGGCTCCATACCTGCTAACTCGTAACGAGAGTTACGGTGTTCTACTAGCTCCAGCAATCGCATTGGTTTACGGTTTCGTTGCCTGGACCATCTGCACTTGGGCTGGTCTTAGCTACAGCGACTACTGGATTTGGACAATCACAATGTTGGGTATGCCGGCAGCAATGATTCTAGGTATTCGATTTTTGGCTGGAAGCCGCGTCAAGCACGAGAGCGCTTAGGCAGCGAGACCGATAGTTTCCATTCGAGCACTGTGTGCTCCAGTAAGTTCTGAAATCAAAGGCTCTAGTTTCGCGTAAGCGTCAAGGTTAACGGCATTCTCTTCTTCAACAGTTAGAACCTTGGTCTTAGGAACGTGGGCAAGTTTTCGGTTGTCAAAAGCAGCACGAAGCTCAAGGAGGACATCTCCCATGAGTCTTCTACCCCACAGTGCAAGTCTTGAACCAAGAACAGGGTCAGCTGTGACAGCCTCGATCAAAACTCGTTTAGCAAACTTCTCAAATGTCTTATCTCTTAGTGCTTTCTCAACTTCTAACTGAAGTTCATCATCTAGACCAGATGCAAGCCTGAAATAGAAGTCATCAAGTAATCCGGAAGTTAGATACACCTTCACAATTACTTCATACCAATCAAGGCCCGTGGTGTTTGAGTGGAAGACAGCAATACGCTCCTTGAACGGATTCATCTGCTCAGCAGGATCTGCTCCGAGTTCACTCAACTTCTTTGAAAGTTGTCGATACTTATCAAAACTTCTTGCAGCGCTTCAGATAGTTCTGCCTTAAACGCAGTGTTCGGTGAATACTTCAAGCTGAGGTGAGAATCTCAAAGTTTGCTAGGTGCAGGTAAGCAAGTTGACCTAGGAACGCTTTAGGTTCAGGTGTGTATGGGGCAAGGTTGATTGCTGTGGTGTTGCGAGCAATCTTCTCCTCTGTGCGAGGAGCTACCGTCAGTTGCTTAGCAACTCGACGTAACCGCTTAAACCATTCGAACACCGAACCATCTTAACCTGCTAATGCGCAGATAGACTTGCCCTGACAAGACAGGCGGCCAAAACTTTTGGATTTTAGCGACTTAGGCATCGATGCAGACATCGTTGCAGCCCTTGCAACTAGAGGCATTACCAACCCATTCCCCATTCAAGAGCAGGCAATTCCCCTAGCTTTGACCGGTCAAGACCTAATTGGTCAGGCTAAGACAGGAACAGGTAAGACCCTAGGCTTTGGTCTACCAATCATTCAGAGATTGGGGCAGAACCCAGAACATGGAGCAAAGGCTCTAGTTGTGGTCCCTACCCGTGAACTTGCTATTCAGGTAGCGGAAGACCTAACCCTGGCCGCTAGCAACCGAGGAACTCAGGTTGTTGCTATCTACGGTGGTAAGTCATACGAAGGTCAAGTTGCTCAAATCGATGCAGGAGCACAGCTAATTGTTGGAACTCCTGGCCGTCTAATCGATCTAAGCAAGCAGAAGAAACTGGATCTTTCAAAGATTGAGTGCATGGTTCTGGATGAAGCAGACGAAATGCTCGACCTTGGTTTCCTTCCTGATGTTGAAAGGCTCTTTGCATTCACTCCAGCCGGTCGACAGACCATGCTGTTCTCTGCAACTATGCCTGGTCAGATTGTTTCGCTGGCGAGAAAGTATCAGAACAAGCCAGTTCACATCAGAGTGAATGACCCAGACGAAGGTCACACTAAAGCAGACATCAAGCAGTTCTTCTACAGAGCTCACTCACTAGATAAAGATGAAGTAGTTGCTCGCATTCTTCAGGCTGAAGGTCGCGGCAAGACAGTTATCTTTACCAAGACCAAGCGTCAGGCAGCAAAAGTTTCCGAAGAGCTAGTAGATCGTGGTTTCAAAGCAACAGCCCTACACGGTGACATGTCTCAAGAAGCACGTGAACGTTCAATGGATGCATTCAGAGCAGGCAAGAAAGATATCTTGGTTGCAACTGAAGTCGCTGCACGAGGTATCGACGTTGATGATGTGACCCACGTAATCAACTACACAGTTCCAGAAGATGAGAAGGCATACCTTCACCGAACTGGTAGAACTGGCCGTGCCGGTAGAACTGGTATCGCTGTTACCTTCGTTGACTGGGAAGATCTACTTCGTTGGTCAAACATCGATAAGGCTCTAGAGCTAGGTGTTCCAGAACCAGTTGAAACATATTCTTCTTCACCTCACCTTTTCACTGACCTTGACATTCCGGCTGGAACTAAGGGAAGAATTGCTGCCACTAAGCGACCTGCGGGTTGGAAGCCAGGCGATGACGATAAGCCAAAGGGATCTCCAAGACCGAAGAGCAAACCTAAGCCAAATACTCAAAAGCCCGCTTCTGCAAAACCTGCGGAGAATAAAAAACCTAGAAACCGCACTCGCACATACAAGCAAGGCGAATAATTAGGAAAGTGTTGGAGCTGTTCCAGTTCCAGCTGCAAGAATTCTTTCCAGCATTTCTGGTGTTGTAGTTCTGACTCCTAAGACGTTGTCTTTCTTCTTGCCGCCAGAGCCGTGGTAGTCGCTTGAACCTGTCAAAATCAGATTGTGTTTAGCCGCGAATTTTTCCAAGACTTCTCTCATAGCTGGACTAACTTCTATGTGAGAAGTTTCTAGCCCAAGCAGTCCAGCCTCAACCATTTGTTCAAAGTGTTCCTCTGGGAAGAACTGCGCTGCATTTGAATCATCACCCAATCGAGATAGCGGGTGAGCTATCACTGGGACTCCACCAGCGTTTCTAACAATCCTGATGATTTCCAGAACGTCTCTGGCTTTGATGGAAACGTAATAAGGAGAGCCTTTCGCAACCGGGCCGTTCCAAATGTCTTGAACATCATCAAAGCCACCGAGATCCCAAAGTGCTGAAACCAAGTCAGGTCTTCCAATTGTTGAGAGTTCTCTGGCTCCTGCCACGACCTTCTCGTAAGTTAGGTCTGGGTAATCAACTTGAAGATTTTCAACTAACTTCTTCATTCTGGTTTGTCTAAGCTCACGGTTTTCGACCAGTAAAGCCTGCAATTCGGGGTTATTGACATCCGGAAGGTAAGCCAGCAGATGTATGCCAACTTTATGGTCTTTGAATGTGCCTTGGGTTGTGATTTCAATCCCAGGAATAAAGGAGATTCCATACTTCTTGGCTAACTGAGCGGCTTCATCCCAGCCATCAGTGCAGTCATGGTCGGTGAGGGCAAAGACATCTATGCCGTGGTCCACGATTTTAGGGATTAGCTCTTCAATCTCGTCGACTCCGTCGGAGTATCTAGAGTGAATATGCAGGTCAATTTTCATTGAATCCCCTTCTCTTTACTTTCTTAAGGTATCAGCAACCACTGACTCAAAAGTGGCAGAATAAAGACATGAGCAAAGACGCCGCTAAGAAACTAGCTGAACGTGGTTCAGCACGATCACACCGTCCAACAGGTAACAAGTTCGTCAAATACATTGGTTCGAACTGGAGCGCTGATTCAAACACACTCCCCAAGGAATCTAAGGTTGCGCCATTTGCAGCCGCTCGCAGAGATGCTGTTGCCAAAGCCTTCGAGGGAAAGATTATTGTTATCGAGGCAGGTCCTGAGACTGCTCGATCCAACGACACTTACTACCGCTACCGCCCACACTCAGCATTTGCTCACCTAACTGGTTGGGGTGCTGAGACAGTTCCAGATTCAGTTTTGGTTATTGACGCTAGAGGTAAGAAGCAGAAGTCTGTTCTTTATTTCAGAGAGACAGCCGGCAAGAACACAGATGAGTTTTTTGCAAACAGTCAGATCGGTGAGTTCTGGGTTGGTTCAAGACCAAACCTAAAGCAGGTCTCAGCGCTACTTGGAATTCAAACTAAATCTCTAAAAAAGCTTGAAGCTGATTTAGCTGAACACAAAAAGAAGCATGTCTTGACTCTGGCTAAGAGCACCAAGCTTGTTGAATTTGTCAGCGAACTTAGATTGATCAAGGACAGCTACGAAATTGCAGAGATGAAGAAGTCTGTTGCAGCGAGCATCAAGGGATTTGAAGCTGTTGTCAAAAACTTAGGTAAGCAACTAAGCATCCTCGCGGTGAGCGCATTGTTGAGACAGCCTTCTTTGCCGAAGCTAGAGCAGAAGGCAATGACCTAGGTTATGAAACCATTGCTGCTGCAGGTGAGCACGCTTGCACCCTGCACTGGATCATCAATAACGGACCAGTCAAACCTGGCGAACTACTTCTTCTAGATGCCGGTGTTGAGGTTGATTCCCTATACACAGCAGATGTGACTCGAACTCTTCCGATCAACGGTAAGTTCTCAAAGTTACAAAAAGAGATTTACCTGGCTGTTCTTGAAGCAGCTGATGCTGTATTCGCAATGGCAAAGCCTGGCGTTACCTATTCAGAGATGCACAAGACTGCGATGAAGGTTATTGCTCAGAAGACTGCCGAGTGGGGTTTCTATAAAGGTGGTTACGAAGAATCTCTAAAGCCTGAGAACCAGTGGCACCGTCGTTGGATGATTCACGGAACTGGTCACCACCTAGGTCTTGATGTGCACGACTGTGCTCAGGCTAGACGTGAGATGTATCACGACCACGTTCTAGAAGAGGGCATGATCTTCACAATCGAACCTGGTCTTTACTTCCACAAGGATGACCTACTGGTGCCTAAGGAATTCCGCGGTATCGGTGTTCGTATTGAAGACGATGTCTTGGTTACCAAAACCGGTGTTCAGAACCTAACTGGAAAGCTACCTAGAAAGCCAGAAGAGATTGAAGCTTGGATGGCAAAGCTTCAGGCCTAAGTCTCTTGCTCGCCACCTTTTATAAAAGCTTGGCTAGCTTCGCTAGTTAGTTCATTTGGAACTAGAACTGCATAACTATTGGCAACAACACTTGAAGCACTGGTGAAACTGCGCTTTGATTTGTTCATGCTGAAGCGAATTACCTGCCAAAGCATGCCAATACCTGATCCAACTGCAAGCGCTGAACCAATTGAGAATAACTGAATGGTTTGCTCAGACTTCGGGTCTGTCGATGATCCGAAAATGATGAACACAAATAGTCCTAGCCACAATCCGTTCATAGCCCCACCGAGAGCGACCTTGCCGTAATTGATTTTTGCTCGCACTCGCTCAACAGTTCTTAGGTCAGTTCCAACAATCGCTACTGATGCAGCAGGGAATTCACCCCTCAGAATGCGCTCAACGTAGCTGACAGCTTCTGGATATGTATTGAATTCAGCAACTGTTGCCCCGTTAGGCATACCTGCCCCGATACCTGATGGGTTCTGTGAATTGTTCTTTTTTGCCATCTCACTAGTCTGCCAGAGTCCGCAAGCCTCGTCTAAGGTTAAGAGGTGAGTGCAAATCGTGTTTTTGTTGCCCGTCTGGCGGGCTGTGGCGTCTTTGACCCGCTCGGCGATCGAGTTGGAAAAGTCATTGACGTTCTAGTGGCATACCGTAATTCCGGTGCCCCAAGAACAACTGGAATGCTTATTGAGATCACAGGTAGAAGAAGAGTCTTCGTTCCAATCGCCAGAGTCACCTCGATTGTCCCTGGTCAAGTGATTACCAATGGACTCATCGACCTTCGCCGCTTTACCCAAAGAGGCCAAGAAGTCAGGATTGTCGCTGAGATGCTTGGCCGTAAGGTAAGCCTCAAGGATGGGTCTGGGCAGGCCACAATCGAAGACCTTGCCATTGAGCAGAATGCTCAGAAGGACTGGGTTGTCTCAGACCTTTTCGTCAGAAGACCTAAAACCTCCGCTACCCCTTTCGGCAGAGGAGCAACACTCTTTGTTGAGTGGAACGATGTTACTGAGCAGCAATCTGAAGAATCTCAGAGCGCTGAGCAATTGATTGCAACATACTCAGACATGCTCCCAGCTGACCTTGCGAGTGCTTTGATGGATCTTCCCGAGGATCGAATGATTGAGGTTGCTGAGGAACTAGATGACGAACGTCTAGCTGATGTTCTGGAAGAGCTACCTGAAGAAGAGCAGATTGAGATTGTTCAGGACCTTGATGATGAGCGTGCTGCTGAGGTTCTAGATCTTATGCAACCAGATGACGCCGCCGACTTGATGATGAACCTTCCTGAGGATCGTGCAGAAGCAATTCTTGATCTGATGGATGAAGAAGAAGCAGATGACATTCGTCGTTTGATGTCATTCGGTGAGTTCACCGCCGGTGGTCTTATGACTACAGAGCCAGTCATCTGTTCAGCAGATGCAACAGTTGCTGAAGCTATGGCCCTAATCCGCCGTAAGGAAGTTGCTCCAGCTCTTGCTGCTTCAGTATTTGTTACCCTGCCTCCGCACGAAACAACTACCGGCAGATATCTGGGTATGGTTCACTTCCAGAAACTGCTTAGGTATCCACCTCACGAGCGTCTTGGATCTTTGCTTGATACGGATGTTGAACCAGTTAGCGCTGAAACACACATCTCAAAGATTCACCGCACGCTAGCAAACTACAACTTGGTTGCACTTCCTGTTGTTGACAAAGAAAACAAACTAATTGGCGTTGTCACAGTTGATGACGTTCTTGACCACCTATTGCCAGAAGACTGGCGAACCGAAGACGAGAGTGAGGTAAACCATGGCTAAGTCATTAGACCGTCTTGATACCCCACTACTCGGTAAGAGAAAGAGCATCGTTCCTCGCATTGACCGCGAGAGATTCGGTCGCGCTTCTGAAACTTTCGCTAGAGCATTGGGAACCGGAAGTTTCCTAATTGGACTAACTGTCTTCTGTGCTCTTTGGTTGATTTGGAACAGCCTTGCACCGCAGACAGTGATCTTTGACCCTAAGGCCACCAACTTCACTTTGCTAACCCTTTTGCTATCCCTCCAGGCTTCATACGCTGCTCCCCTGATTCTGCTAGCACAGAACCGTCAGGATGACAGAGACAGAGTAAAGACTGAGCAAGATAGACAACGTGCAGAACGTAACCTTGCTGACACTGAGTATTTAGCCAGAGAAGTTGTTGCACTGCGTCTTGCAATGGAGGAAGTTGCTACCAAGGAGTTCGTCAAAGATGAGCTTCGTGAAATGTTAGAAGAGCTGCTGTCTGAGCTAAAGGCTCAGGACAAGCCTGGCGATAAGACTGAATGAGTGAAGTCAAAGCTAGGGTCATCAAGGCTCTAAGTCAGGTAATTGACCCCGAACTTCGCAGACCAATAACCGAACTAGGTATGGTCGGCGATGTTCTGGAATCAGCTGATGTTATTGAAGTTGCAATCAAACTAACTGTTAGCCACTGCCCTGCAGCTAATGAGATCGAAGACAAAGTATCAACAGCTCTTAAAGAAGAGTTTGGTTCAGGCTTCAAAATAAATATGCAGGTTATGAGCCCTGAAGAACTCAATGACCTAAAGGCGATGTTGCGAGGTTCCCATGAACCAAAGACCAACCCCTTTACTGAAGGAACCTCAACCAGAGTTTTCCTATTTGGTTCAGGTAAAGGTGGGGTTGGCAAGAGCACTATCACCGCAAACGTTGCTGTCCAGTTAGCAAAGATTGGTTATTCAGTTGGTCTGATTGATGGTGACATTTTTGGTTTCAGCATTCCAGATCAATTAGGTCTAACTGCTAAACCAACTCGCCTAGATGACATGATCTTGCCTCCTGTGATTCACGGAGTAAAGGTTATTTCTATTGGCATGTTCTTACCGGGCAATGAACCAGTTGCTTGGCGAGGACCAATGCTGCACAAAGCTATCGAACAATTCCTAACCGATGTTTACTGGGGGTCAACTGGACTTCCTGCTAATTGACATGCCACCGGGCACTGGTGATGTTGCCATCTCCGTTGGTCAATTACTTCCAACTGCTAAATCAATTGTCATCACCACTCCACAACTCTCAGCCGCCGTTGTTGCAGAGCGATCTGGAACAGCTGGACTGAAGACTGGGCAAGACATCTTTGGCGTAGTTGAAAACTCAAGTTATCTAATGCAAGCAGATGGCAGTAAGTTAGCTCTCTACGGTTCTGGTGGTGGTGAAACCGTTGCGCAATCACTTAGTGAGCGAACTGGGAAGTCAGTACCGCTGCTTGTCCAAATCCCTATCAGCGCTGAACTTACTCAAGCCAGCGATGCAGGACTACCGCTAGTCCTTAGTAATCTTGAAGACCCTGCAGCTATAGCCTTGATACAGCTGGCAAGCAAGATATCTGAAGACAAACTTCCTCAGAGTTCAAGGACTTTGAACGTCAAAGTTGGCTAGCAAAGCCTAAACTTGAGGCTATGAGCGATACCTCGATAGCAAACCTAATCAAGCACCTAGGTGTTACCGCATCTTCTGTGACCATTAGCAACCCAAACACAGCTAAGCCAATCTACGACCTACCTCAGCTCTCCGCTGAGCAAGTAGCTGATGCAGTCAAAGCAGCAAGACTAGTTCAGCCTGGCTGGGCCAGTACTCCAAGTAGAGATAGAGCTAACTGGCTATTCAAGTTGCACGATCTAATTCTTGAAGAGCAAGACAAGTTGATGGGCATTGTCCAACTTGAAACCGGTAAAGCTAGAGCTCATGCGTTCGAAGAAGTTGCCGGTGGTTTAGGTGCTGCTCGTTACTACGCCAAGATTGGCCCTAAAGCTCTAAAGAGCAAGAAGACTCATGCTGGTGTTCCAATCATTACTAAGACCTGGGTAAACCACATTCCAGTTGGAGTAGTTGGTGTCATTACCCCTTGGAACTATCCACTAGCGCTCTGCCTACTTGATGTTCTACCTGCGCTAATGGCAGGTAATGCCGTAGTTCAGAAATCAGATAACCAAACAACTCTGACAGCACTCTTTGCAAGGCATCTAGCAATTCGTGCAGGCCTAGATCCTGCACTCTGGACCATTGTTGTTGGAGATGGTGCAATCGTTGGCAATGCACTAACTGACAGTGCTGACTACATCGCCTTCACCGGTAGCGCTGCTACCGGTGCACAGGTAGGAGCAAGAGCTGCAGCAAGACTTATTCCATTTAGCTTGGAGCTTGGTGGCAAGAACCCAATGATTGTTCTTGAATCAGCAAACCTAGAGATAGCAGCTGAGACCCTCATCGGTGGAGCCTTTGGTAGTGCCGGTCAACTCTGTGTCTCTATCGAACGAGCTTATGTTCCTAACCACCTAAAGGATGAGTTCCTCGGGATTCTAAAAACTAAGGTAGAAAGCCTAAAGCTTGGTAGCAGTAATGATTACTCAATGGACATCGGAACTCTAACCGGAAGTAATCAGCTGGCTAGAGTCGATGGCTTTGTTCAAGATGCAGTTGATAAAGGTGCAAAGGTAATCACCGGGCTAAAGCACTCAGATCTAGGCCCTTACTACTACGCACCAACTATCCTGACCGAGGTCAACTCAGAGATGCGTATGTTCGATGGTGAAGTCTTCGGGCCTGTTGTTGCGGTCTATGGTTATGACAACATCAAGGAAGCTATCTCGCTAGCTAACGCAACTACCGAGGGATTGAATGCTTCAGTAGTTGGTAATAAGCGTGAAGCTACCAAGGTTGCTTCACAGATTATGGCTGGAACAGTGAACATCAACGAAGGCTTTAGAGCAACTTTTGCAAGCCTAGATTCACCAATGGGTGGAATGAAGAGATCTGGTCACGGTAGACGAAATGGTGTTGAGGGATTACTAAAATACACCGAAGCTCAAACCATCGGTATTCAAAAGGGAGTTCTTGATTTCCCTTGGCGTGGTAACCAATACAACAGAATGGCACCACTGCTGAATCTTCTCTCGAAGATTATGAAGAGAATCTAGGTAGCTTCAGAATCAAACGGGGGCTTCTCCCCTGCGGTGAGGTTTGCCTGTTTTCTTACTTTGACCTGGTTCAAATCTGAGTGCTTGACCGCAGGCTTATCTTCTTCAAGAAGTGCTTCTCGAATAATTCTTCTAGGGTCATACTGTCTTGGGTCTAGCTTCTTCCAATCAAGATCTTCAAAACCTTCGCCAAGTTCATCTTTCATCTGTGCCTGAGCAGAATTAGCCATAGTTCTCATCTTCTTGATGAACTGAGCAAAACTCTTGGCATACTGCGGCAGGCGCTCCGGCCCCAAAATGAATAGGGCGAGCACCAGCAAGATAACAATCTTTTCGCTAGATAGACCAAACACTCTTCTAGGTTACCTGCTCTCAAGCAGATGCGCAGATATGCTCTAAATACGATCATGGTAGACAAGATAACCAGCTGGAAATACACCGAAGACTTCACATCCGAGCCTGAGGTAATCCGTCGTGCTCGCCTAAGAGCAGATGAACTAGGCATTGAAGCCATTACCCCATCAGTCGGTATTCAACTAAGCATTCTTGCCAGGTCTCTCTCGGCCAAAGCAATAGTTGAGGTTGGAACAGGAGCAGGTGTCTCCTCACTCTGGCTGCTCTCTGCAAGTGAATCTTCAGTATTAGCAAGCATTGAAACAGAGTCAGAACATCAAAACATCGCCAAGCTGGCATTTGAACAAGCTGTTATTCCAAATTCAAGACTGAGATTGATCAACGGTAGATCTGTTGAAGTTCTTACCAATCTTGCCGATGCAAGCTACGACCTGGTTTTCCTCGACGGCGATAAAGAAACACTTCTAGAGCAAGTCGTCCAAAGCCATCGACTACTTCGCACAGGTGGAGTACTGGCTATTGCTCACGCACTTTGGAGAGACAGAGTGCCAGATAACCAGCTGGTTGATGAGAGCACTGAAATTTATCGCGAACTACTTGAAACCCTAGGAACCCACGAAGGTTTCACAACCTCACTACTACCTATCGGTGATGGATTACTAATCGCATCAAAGCTTTAAACAAATAAGCCACCCGATTACTCGAGTGGCTTATTGAAAAGATTCTTTAGCGCTTTTTGATGCCAGCTAGGACTTTCTTCAACTGATCGACTTCATCGTCGTTGACAGAAATAACTAGTCGACCGCCACCTTCCAGTGGAATTCGCAAAACGATTAGACCCCGAGCTTCACGCTCGGCTTCCATTGGACCGTCACCGGTACGAGGCTTCATGGCTGCCATTGATACTCCCTTGTTGCTTGGCTTTTTAGCGCAGAACTTCTATTAAACCACGCTTCGGAGACACTTATAAGCCCCTATGGAAAACCCAGGTATCCATTTGATTACTTTTAGGCGGTCAGCCAGTTTCTGAGGGCATTCTCACAAGAGTAGATCTGGTCTATTACAACGGCCTCATCGTCCGCATGGGCCTTATTTGGGTCACCTGGGCCGAAGTTTACAGCCGGGATGCCTAGAGCGCTAAAGCGAGCAACATCGGTCCAGCCATACTTAGGAAAAGGCTCTGTTCCCGTTGCCTGAACAAAAGCAGCAGCCTCAGGCAGTTCTAGACCCGGTCTTGCTCCATCAGCAAAGTCAGTTACCTCTAGCTCATAGCCTTCAAAAACTTGACGAAGATACGCCTCTGCTTCAACATGGCTCTTGCTAGGGGCAAAACGATAGTTGACTGTAATAACTGCCTCATCTGGAATCACATTCGCAGCAATACCCGCTGAGAGTAGAACAGCATTCAAACTCTCCCGGTAGGTCAACCCATCCACTTCAACCTCTAGTGGCACATAGTTAGCCAAGATGCTCAGAGGTCCAGCAGCCTTGTGTAGGGCGTTCTCCCCCATCCAAGGTCTAGCACTGTGTGCTTTGACTCCAGCTAGTTTGATGGACACTCGCATAGTGCCATTACAGCCACCCTCAACTCGAGCGTTGCTCGGTTCACAAAGAACTGCGAAGGATCCCTCAAGTAGTTCTGGTCTGTTACGAGAGATACGACCTAGACCATTGAGTGCTGAATCAACTTCTTCGTGGTCATAGAAGACCCAGGTCACATCAACATTAGGTTCGGTAAGTTCAGCAGCCAGCTTTAGTTGCACAGCAACTCCAGCTTTCATATCCACTGTTCCTCTACCAAATAAGACATGTGATCTTTCAAGGTTGAACACCCTCACAGGGAGGTTATTGGCAACAGGCACGGTATCGATGTGACCTGCGATAACCACGCGCTTCTCTCTTCCCAGGTTGGTCTTGGCAACAATCGCATCGCCATCACGGATTACTTCTAGGTGAGGATATGCCTTTAGCGCTTCTTCGATGGAATCGGCTAGTTCTTTCTCGTTGCCAGAGACGGACTCAATGTCGCAAATGACTCTGGTTATGTCGAATACGTCGGATTTAAGGTCAAGATTTACTGGCACTAACCCAGCCTACAAGTAACCTTGATGTTGATGAATACTTCAGCAAACAATCACGCATGGGGCATGGGTCTTGCAACCATTGCCAGCGACGGCACCATTCTCGATACCTGGTATCCAAAGCCTTCGCTTGGTCAAGCCTAACTCAGATGCCATCTACCTGATGGATAAGGACTTTGACGCGCTGATCGGCAAAGACCCTAGACGCAACATTGAACCAAAGCGGTTAGAACTGAGATTGAACTCTCTGCTCCTGTCTCATCAACCCCAGATGCATACCTAAGACTTCACCTGCTATCGCACTTGCTGGTTGAACCAAACAGCATCAACCTAGAGAACCTGATGGCCCATCTTCCAATCGTTGTCTTCAGTTCAATCGGTGCCCTAGCTGTTACCGACTACGAGAAACTACTACCAACCCTCATTCGTCAGGGAGTCAGCGTTCACTCAATCGACAAGTTCCCAAGACTAATTGATTACGTAGTCCCTAAGGGAGTCAGAATTGCAGATGCTAACCGAGTAAGACTCGGTGCTCACCTATCACCAGGAACAACCATCATGCACGAGGGCTTTGTAAACTTCAACGCTGGCACCCTTGGCATTGCCATGGTCGAAGGAAGAATTGCTCAGGGAGTAGTTGTCGGTAATGGGTCAGATATCGGTGGTGGTGCATCAATCATGGGCACGCTCTCCGGTGGAGGCCGTGAACGAGTAAAGATCGGTGAACGAGCACTACTAGGTGCTAATGCTGGTATCGGTATCTCAATCGGTGATGACTCTGTTGTTGAAGCTGGTTTGTATGTAACAGCTGGAACCAAAGTAACAATCGTTGACGGTGGCGAAGAGAGAACTGTGAAAGCAGTCGAACTAAGTGGTCAACCAAACCTTCTCTTCAGAAGAAACTCTGTAAACGGAAGAGTCGAAGTACTACCTAGAACCGGTGTTGGAATTACCTTGAACGCAGCCCTTCACACAGGTAAGTAATTAGCGAACTAGCGCTTTCACCAATTCCTCTGGATCAGAACAACCTAGTTCTAACCTGTCAAACTTTGAATTCTTTAGTTCAACAGTGAGAACACGCTGCCCTTTAGTCCAATTACAAAAGATTCTCGTGCCCTTCTTTCTGAAGTGACCTAAGACTGCAATTCCAGGTAACCCTGTGCCACCTAATCTGATGCCAAGTGAGTTGAGGTCTAACTTATCTGTTGCCTTGGCAGAGACAACACTCTCTAGTGGAAAGCTCAGATCACCAGAGAAGCCGCCAAGATGCTCCCAGAATCCCAGAACAACTTTGAGCTCATTATCTTCAACGAAGACTTTAGCCACGAATCGAATCCCAACCGATTTGCTGTAACTCGATTCCATCTAGCGTTACTAGATGATCATTTTGTGCGACTACCTGACCAATGGGTTTGAATTCCCGAGGAATCATTGAACCTTCAGGGAAGGTAGCCAAAAGAGAGTGATCTTCACCACCGAAGCGAACCCAATCAGCTGGGCTAACCTCTAGTCGCATTGCTGCTTGTTCTAACGCAGCCTCAAAGCCCTGCAGATCTCTGCTGCTTATTTCAATTGATACTCCAGAAGCTTTAGCAATGCGGTGAGCATCTCTTGCTAAACCATCTGAGATGTCCAACATAGAAGTTGCACCGGCTAATGCTGCTGCTATGCCTGAGGCAATAGGTGGCTGAGGCCTTAGCTGGATAGCAACTAGGTCATCGTAAGCGCTCTTTGCATCGGTATCAGATTGAAGAAGAGCTAAACCTGCAGCTGCTCTACCTAGAGTTCCGGCAACTGCTAGAACGTCTCCTGGCTTAGCTCCAGATCTAAGAACTGGGTTCCTACCTTCTAGATCACCGTGAGCTGTCACAGAGATAAATACTTTCTCACTGCTAGCTATATCTCCCCCAACAACCTCTGCATCAGGTGCTAGTTCCTTTATCGCTGCATTCAAACCATCAGCAAAAGCTTCTAGCCAAGAGATGTTAGTTGAACCAGGAAGGGCGATAGCAACTACCAGTGCCGTTGGCTTGGCACCCATCGCTGCAACATCCGAGACGTTGGTAGCAATGGCTTTATAGCCAAGGTCAAATCCTGTTGACCAATCCATTCTGAAGTCGTGATCTTCAATCATGGTGTCCGTGGTCACGACATATCTGCTGTCTGGAGCACTGACAACAGCGGCATCATCGCCAGGACCAACAAGGGTGTATTTACCTTGGATTAGCCTGCCGATGGTTCTCTTTAGGGACTCTGATTCCCCGAGATTGGCTAAAGTGCTCTCTTGACTCACATCTCAAAGGTAGCCTGTTTATGATGAAGTTTCTAATTAGGTCCTTAATTCTGTTGCTCTGTGCCCCTGTTCTGACAGGTTGTGCTGCAACAGTCGTGATTTCCCCAGCGGATGATGCCAATAACCCTAACTGTGCTGAGGTTATCGTCCGTCTACCCCAAGAAACTAGCACCCTTACCAAGCGATCAACCAACTCACAGAGCACAGCTGCCTGGGGTTCCCCAGTTGCTGTTACTTTGCGCTGTGGGCTTGGGCCAGTAATGGTTAGTGAACTCCCTTGTGTCACAGCAGGAGGCGTTGACTGGATTGTTGATGAATCAGGTAAGCCGAACTATCGTTTTGTGAGTTTCGGAAGAACCCCGGCAACAGAAATCATTATTGATTCTGAAAAGGTTTCTGGAGCAACAGTTCTAGAAGATCTAGGTCAAGCAGTTCAGTTCACCCCTAGAACTAAGAAGTGCTTGGGTTAGTTTCTTTCAAACGCTAACTGAATAAGTTCATCAATCAGATCTGGGTAACTGACCCCAGATGCTTGCCAACACTTTGGATACATCGAAATCGGTGTAAAGCCCGGCATTAGGTTCAATTCATTCACAAAGAAACCATCTTTGGTGAGGAAGAAATCTGCTCTAGCTAAACCAAAACAACCAAGAGCATTGAATGCTCTTCTTGCTAGGGCTTGCAACTCTGCTAACTGATCTGGAGATAACTCTGCAGGACAAATTAGCTCTGCTGCATCCCCATCACGATACTTAGCCTCAAAGTCATAGAACTCACGAGTCTTCACAACAATTTCACCTGCAACAGAAACCTTAGGTGCACCGCCACCACGACTTGAGAGCACAGCACACTCAACTTCTCTACCGACTAAACCTTTTTCAACTGTGACCTTGCTGTCTTCGTTGAAAGCAACTTCTAATGCCTTAGCGAATTCAGTCATCTCTTTGACTTTAGA
>RFNI01000097.1 GCA_009927245.1 Actinomycetota bacterium
GTTGAACGGTAGTTCTTAGTGAGGCTGATCTTTGTTGCATCTGGATATCTACTCTCAAAGTTCTCAAGGAACGAAGCGCTAGCGCCAGTGAAAGAGTAGATGGTTTGGTTAGGGTCGCCAACGACACATAGGTCTGTTCTATCCCCTAGCCAGGTGTCAAGCAGATCTTGCTGCAGGGCCGAGATATCTTGATACTCATCAACTGTGAAGAAGCGATACTGCTGGTGGACATGCTCCAAAGCTCTAGGCTCTGCCTTGAGCATTCCACTGCATAGCAAAAGGACATCTTCCCAGTCGACTTGCTTGGCTTTGACCTTGGCTGACTCATAAGCCTCTTGGATTTCAAAGTTTCTAATCGGAGCGAGACCGGCGATTGCTGGGCGGTCTGAGATTCGGTCTCGATACTCATCCATCGAAAGCAAGCTGTATTTGCGCCATTCAATTTCGGAGGCGAGATCACGAATGGTGTTTGGGTCTAAACGAATCTTTAGCGTCTCAGCTGCCGCACCAATCGCTCTAGCTTTAGATTCAATAACTCGAGGAGCTTCAATTCCAAAGAACTCTCGCCAGAAGTATTCAACTTGAGCTAGTGCAGCTGCGTGAAAAGTTTTTGCACCGACAGCTTGAACTCCAAGTTGCCTAAGTCTTCCGCGTAATTCACCAGCTGCTTTATTTGTATAGGTCAATGCCATTACTTTTTGCTCTGAGTAATCTCCGCGCAAAATACCGTAGGCAATTCGATGCGTAATGGTTCTGGTCTTACCGGTACCAGCTCCAGCCAAAATTACCGTTGGGCCATGAAGTGAAAGAGCAGCTTCACGTTGCTCTTCATCTAAAGCCTCAAGAATGTCATCAACCTCGTAAGCCATTAGCTACTCAATTCGGAGGCAGATTCGATGCTCTCCCCTAACCAGTGTTCAATTATTGCTCTAGCGATCGAAATGCGATTAGGCAAAAGGATTGTGTGCGCTTCAGCCTTTAATTCTTCACGGGTAAACCAGCGCAGCCTTGCTATTTCGATTCCGTCAGGTTTGATGTCTGTTGCTTTTGATTTAGGTGCCAGCTTTGCGGTGAAGCCAAGCATTAGCGAATAAGGAAAGGGCCAAGCCTGTGAACCAAGGTATTGCGGCTCACTAACTTCTAAACCACTCTCTTCTAACATCTCTCTAACCACTGCTTGCTCAAGAGATTCAGCAGCTTCAACAAAGCCAGCCAATACCGACCAACGGTTCTCTGCCCAACTACCTTGAGTCCCCAGCAGAATTCGATCTTGGTCATCGATGATGCTGACAATCACTGCCGCATCAGTTCTTGGAAAGAGTTGTCTACTTTCGTCAATACAAGTTCTAGACCAACCACCCTGAGCCATGATGGTTACCGCTCCACAGGTTGGACAGTATTGATGAGTCTCGTGCCAGTTGTGAATAGCTAGTGCTTGAGAAAAGATGACGGCGTCTCTTGGATGTAATCCGGAACCAGTTCTTCTAAGTTCATGCCAGTTATCTGGGTTTGGTTCCAAAGCGTTTGCAGCATTGTCAGTTAGCACAGCTAGAACAATTGCTGTCCTAAGTGGCTGATCAGCAAATGGCGCTATGGTTCTTCCTAGATAGACCCGATACTTACCTGCAGTTGACTCTTCAGTTGTGAAAAGGCGAAGTTGACCATCCTTGATAAGGGTCTTGCCATTGTGCAGAACAAGGATTCTAGTTTGAGGTTCTTCCCAGAGGAGGTCAAAGAGTTCAGCGTTGTCCCTAGCAGCCCCATCGCGGTCAATTACGCTCTGGGCTAGCGGGAGATGAAGAAGCTGGGTCATGTGACTTTTCTCTTAAGGTGATGAAAGAAGCGTGGCGATACTCTTGTCTCAGGCTGTTCTTGTCTAACCTGATTTCCATGGGTAAACCTTCCTTGATTTTAGCGGCGCTAGCAGCCGATGCCATCCCCGGAGTTCGCTTCGTATCCGTTCAGGACTTGGCTGACTACGAACCTGACTCCAGAACCATGGTTCTAACCGATGACCAGGGCAGACAGGTGCTCCTAAAAGCCCCAAAGACAGTTGTCGCAGCTACCACTATT
>RFNI01000204.1 GCA_009927245.1 Actinomycetota bacterium
CCTCCTGGTTCAACCATGAATGACTTTGCAACTGAACTTGATGAGAGAACTAGATCACAGCACGAGCCAACTAAAGAGAGCATTACCCTAAGCACCATTCACGCTGCCAAAGGTCTCGAGCACAAGATGGTGTTCATAATCTCAGCTAATGAAGGTTACCTTCCAATCAGTTATGCAAAGACTGAAGCTCAAGTAGCAGAAGAACAGAGACTTTTCTATGTTGCACTCACTAGAGCCAAAGACTCATTGAGTGTTACCTGGCATAAGACAGATGTGAATGACTCTAGAGTTAGAACGCCTTCTCGCTTTATCAATCTCGCTCAACCAGGTTTTTGACAAGAACACTCAGGATGAAATTCGTATTTCATTCGTGTAATTGAGCCATCCAGGTTATTGATTCGATATCCATAGGAGAGACTCTCGGTTTCTTTAGCAAGTTGAAAACCCGCTTCAACATCTAGGTATCGAAGAATGAGTTTTAGAGCAAGTCCAGTACTTGCCAACAGTGCAGAGCTGTCATCTCTCATTCGCGGCAGATCTAGCAATTGAGTTGCCAGAACTGGCCAACTCAAATCTTCATCAATCTTGGTTTGTTGATAGCAGTTCAGGCATCCCGTTCTACCAGGCAAGACAACTGGACTAACCTCTGTCTCATCAAGTCCGAAGATGATTGCAAGGTGTGGAACATCTCGATTATTCCATCTGGCATACCGGGTTGGGTCTAGAGCAAGATGTCCAACTAATACTGCGAAAGAGACTTTCACATCTCGTTTCGGTTTAGGGGAGAGTAGTTGAACTCTGGGCTTAGGGGAAATGGGTAGAGATAGCAGAGCAAGTTCTTCTAATGCTGCAGTATTTCTAGGGCTATTGAGTCTCTCTCTTGGATAGCCAAGTTCACCGAGGTCTGTGTTTAGGACCTTCCCAGTATCGTGCGTGAGGATGGTTCCAATCCCACTGGCAAGTAATCCTCTGGCTAGTAGCCAACCGGTCTTATCCAATTGGTCGAGGTGAATGTTTCTAAGCCACCGCTCAGCCAAAACCATTTCACCGTTGACTTCATAGTCCAAACCTGCTCTCGCAATTTCAGCGAAAGCAATCTGTTGCCAAGGGCCAAAGAGCTCAGTCTTTGGTACATGCTCATTTTCTAAGACTGGAGAAAGACGCTCGATAAGAGTTGCTGTTTCGTCTGACTTAGTTCCGATGCTTTTATCGAAACCAGTTTCTTGACCGGAGACTATGCCGCTGTACAAAGCGGAGATGATTTGTTGCTGGCTAGGGGATAGGTCTTCTAGCTGGACATTGTCTTTTCCCAAACCAATTTGGAGGGTATTCGGGTCGCGCCAAATTATTGGATGAGCTTTATTGAAGCGATAGAGCATTGAAGTATTGTTCAGCGTTATTTGTTTTCTTGCCGAACTTTTACACAGTTACTCGTCTAAGAGATCTCTCAGTGCTTGATCCATAGCATCGCCTAAACCTAGGTCTGCTTTCAGACGTGCAACAAACTTCTCTGGTTCATCGATGTCTTTATCGGTTGGCAGGAGATCTGGGTGATCCCAAAGTGAGTCACGCTTTTCATTGCCAACAGCTTCCCCTATCTGCTGCCAAAGCTCTGATGCTTCACGCATGCGCTTTGGTCGAAGGCTTAAGCCCACAAGAGTTTGGAAGGTTCTCTCAGCAGGACCTCCGGTTGCTCGTCTTCGTCGGATGGCTTCGCGGATGGCTTCACCTTTGGGTAAACGCTTTGCAGCCTCAGTTGTTACTGCATCAACCCAGCCTTCAATTAGTGCCAAGTTAGTTTCAATGCGTTCTAAAGCTTGCTGTTGTTCTTGAGAAGTCTCGGCTAAGAATGCTCCAGACTCTAGAGCAATGCGAATCTCCTCTGGGTTCTCTGGATCAAAACCTTCACTTAGTTCTTCCATGCGGCCGGTATCAACTGAAATGCCAGAAGCGTATTCACGAATTTGTGCAACAACCTTTTCTCTCAACCACTTGGAGTGCTTGAACAATCTGGTGTGAGCCAATTCTCTGAGCACTAGGTAGATGTATACCTGGTCGCTGTCAGGACCTAGGTCTAATCCCTTTACAAACTCTGTGATGTTCTGAGTTATGAAAGCAGGTCTCTGCTCTGCATAGATTGGTAATCCAATCTCCGATCCAGTGATTGCCTCTTGGGAGAGCTGTCCAAGAGATTGACCTAGTTGCATTGCAAACATCATCGCTCCTGCAGAGCGCATGATTTCACTTGCACCTTTTAGGGTTTCAGCTAGTTCTTCCGGTAACTGAGATTGGATGGCTTCGCCAAGACTTCTGTTCATTCGATCTGCTACTGGTTCAGCAAGGGCTCGGAATAGTGGAAGAGCATCATCGACCCAAAGTGCTCTGCTTAGCAGTTTTGCTTCAACGGCAACTTCCGAAATACTGGTTGCTTCATTGAGCCAAAGGTTTGCAATACCAATTGAGTCGGTTAGGTTTTTTCGATCTTTGTCGTCCAAGGCAACTGATCCGACTTTGGCAATCTCTTTGGCCTTTAGAGCAGCAGCCTGCCAATTGACTCCGGAACCTTCTTCAGGGGGAGTTGGAAGAAAGAAAGCTCCTTGGATGTTTGCAAATAGTTGCTGGAGTGACTCAGGGCTACCATCAAAGCCAGCAGCAGAGGCGAGAGCTTCTGGATCGAATCCTTGGCTCATCATCTGCTCCCAGAGGCGACGAATGTCCTCTGGGTCAGGCGTTGAGTTCGAATTACCGTTTTCGTCATTCATGCTTATAAGTTATGGCCTCAGGCTGGGTTTATGAAGTGAGAACTGACGCTGTTCGCCATTAGCGTTGGCAGCAAGCCTTAGAAAGCCCTGATTGGCTTGACCTTAGTTTCCTCTCACTTAGGCTTTAAGTGATGTCATTCTTTGAAGAACCTCGTAAACCCAGAAACGTTTTTTGGGCCATCTCTAGTTGGCTCATTGGTGCTGGTCTCGTTGGTGGCGTGCTGTTTGTAACGGTCGCGCCAACTCCTTATTTAGTGGAGCAACCTGGCCCTGTTTATGACGTTCTAGGCAGCATCAACAAAGACCCAATGATTTCAATCTCGGGTAAGAAAACCTTGACACTGAAGGTTCACTGGACATGCTTACCGTTACTCTCCAAGGCACAGCCGAAAGGGGAGCATCTTGGTTCTACGTTGGTTTAGCAAAATTTGACCAATCAAAATCGATTCTAAAAATCGAAGATGTATATCCGCCAGGGTGGAATGACGAGCAACTCAATGAAGAAGCTGATGTCATGATGCTTGATTCTCAAGCAAATGCAAAAGCAGCAGCTCTAAATCTTCTAGACATACCTTATGACAGTTATCAAGCAGTAACGCTGGTGGATCTAAAGGGTGCAGCTGGAAAGATCTTGAAAGCTGGCGACAAAGTTCTGAAAATCCAAGGACAAGATGTCATCGACATCAATCAGATCAAAGCTTTAGTTGAGGAGACACAGGGTAAGAGACCTGTTGTCCTAGACATACTTCGTGGCAAGAAGGAAATGACTGTAAGCATCACCCCTAAGAAGGTTGATGGCAGTTGGCGCATTGGTGTTTACATCTCTGCTGTTCCAGTATTTCCATTTGAGATAGATATCAACGTTGGAAACGTCGGTGGGCCCAGCGCAGGTCAGATGCTAGCTTTGGCGATTTACGACAAACTGACCCCAGGTTCTCTAACCGGAGGGGAGCAGATTGCTGGAACAGGAACTGTCGATCCAGATGGAAACATCGGTCCAATTGGAGGAATTGTGCAGAAGATGTGGGGTGCATCGGGAGCTGGGGTCAAGTGGTTCTTAGCCCCTAGCGAAAATTGTTCCGAGGTAATCGGCAAAATCCCTAAAGGCATTAGCGTTATAAAGGTTTCAACTCTGCAAGATTCCCTTGCGGCTCTCAAGGTCATTTCCGATAAAGGAAACACTGCAAGTCTTCCGACCTGCACAAAGTAAAGGATAAGAATGTCTCAAGCAAACACTCAGATCAGCAAGAAGAGAAAGCCACTGGTAATCTCACTCGCAATTGTTGGTGTCCTTGCAATTGCTCTGATTAGTGCATCGGGTGTGTACACCGATGTCCTCTGGTTTGACCAGCTCGGTTACTTGAGCGTCTTTACCACACAGATCACTGCTCAGGTCACCGTGTTTTTGTTTGCCGCCTTCATTGCAGCTGCATTCATTTGGGTGAACGTATTTGTCGCTTGGCGCTTTAGACCTGTCTATATCACCAGTAGTGACTTCTTTGGAAGAGACCTAGGTGAATACCGTTCTGTTCTAGACAAGTTGCGTCGCAGAGTCCTCCTAGTTGTTCCAATCGTGATTGGTATTTTTCTGGCTTTAGGTCAGAGTTCAGAGTGGACAACTGTCTATAAGTTCATCAACCACAGTTACACCGGTGTCCTTGACCCACAATTCAAACTAGACATCGGTTTCTACCTATTTGATCTTCCTTTCTATCTGCAGCTTGTTGGCTACCTACTAGGTGTCATTATCTTTGCTCTTATTCCAGCGTTGATCCTGCACTTGGTTTATGGAGGAATTAAGTTCAACGGTAGAAGTGCTCAGTTGACAAAGGTTGCAAGAATTCAGATTTCCGCACTGGCCGCGCTAGTTATGGTGCTTCTAGGCTTCAACATTTGGTTGGGTCAGTACGAGACCATGACAAGTCCTAGTGGGCTATTCACTGGTGCAACTTACTCTGATGTGAATGCTGCAATTCCAGCAGCCAGATTCTGACAGCTATTGCTTTTGTTGTTGCACTGCTATTTGTCGTTGTTGCAGTTATTGCAAGATGGCGACTAGCAATCCTAGGAACTGGCTTGATGCTGGTAACTTCAATTCTCCTTGCTGGAGTTTGGCCGGGTATCGTTCACACCTTCCAAGTAGTTCCAAACGAAAGAACTCTTGAAGCTGAATTCATTCAGCGCAACATCGAAGCTACCCGTGCAGCATATGGTCTAGACAAAGTTGAAACAATCGCCTTTGATGCAAAGACAACTGCTACAGCTGGTGCTCTAAAGGAAGATGCGCAGACTGCTGCTCAGATTCGAATCATTGACCCTAACTTGGTTAGCTCTTCTTTCAAGCAGCTTGAGCAATACCGTCAGTATTACAACTTCGTGAATCACCTGGATGTTGATCGATACACCATCAATGGAAAGACCCAAGACACTGTTTTGGCAGTTCGTGAACTAAACCAATCTGGTCTCGGTAACTCACAGTCTTGGTATAACAACACGATTGTCTACACCCACGGTTACGGACTTGTTGCGGCTTATGGAAACAAGCGATCAGCCGATGGTCAGCCGGTGTTCCTGCAGTCAGGTATTACTGCAACTGGTGCACTGGGTGAGTATGAGCCTCGCATTTACTTCGGTGAGAGATCACCTGAGTATTCAATCGTTGGGGCACCAGATGGCGCAGTTGATCGGGAGCTTGATTACCCTGCAGGTGGAACAGGAACTGAAGACCAGCAAACTATGACCACCTTCCAAGGAAACGGTGGACCAACTCTTGATGGAATCGTAAAGCGACTTGCTTACGCAATGAAGTTCCAGAGCGAGCAGATTCTGCTTTCAGATGCAGTTACCGACAAGTCACAGATTCTTTATCACCGCAGTCCTCGAGAGCGCGTTGCTGAAGTTGCTCCGTATCTAACCCTTGATTCAGACATGTATCCTGCAATCGTTGATGGAAAAGTTGTTTGGATTGTTGATGGATACACAACTTCTGCAAACTACCCATACTCTCGAGCAGAGAGCTTGGGTAACGCTATCGCAGATAGCTCAACCAACTCAAGCATCCCAGTTGGTTCTATCAACTACATTCGTAACTCAGTGAAAGCAACAGTTGATGCTTACGACGGTTCTGTGAAGCTTTACGCGTGGGACAGTGAAGATCCGATTTTGAAGACTTGGATGAAGATTTTCCCAAACACTGTGAAGCCTGTTTCAGAAATGTCTGGTGCCTACTCAGCCACGTTAGATACCCGGCAGATCTATTCAAGATGCAGAGAGGAATCCTAGGTCAGTATCACGTAACTGATGCTGGAGCTTTCTACTCACAGCAAGATGCTTGGATGACTCCAAACGACCCAGTAGATCAGGGACAGGGAACAGGTTCACTGCAACCTCCTTACTACCTGACTCTGCAGGCACCAGGGCAGAGCAAGCCATCGTTCTCTATTTACTCGACATTCATTCCACGCTCAACCGGTGAGTCTTCTCGAAATGTTCTAACTGGATACTTCGTTGCAGACTCTGATGCTGGAAATCAGGATGGAAAGATTTCCAAGAACTACGGAAAGTTGAGATTACTGACATTGCCTAGGACAACCATTGTTCCTGGTCCTGGTCAGGTGCAGAACAACTTCAACTCCGACAGCGAAGTTTCCAAGTTGCTGAACATTCTGAGGCAGGGTTCAACCAAGGTGCTAAACGGTAACTTATTGACTCTTCCAATTGGTGGAGGTCTTCTGTATGTTCAGCCGGTATACATCCAATCAACTGGTGAGACTTCCTTCCCACTTCTAAAGAAGGTCCTCGTTGCCTTCGGTGACAAGATCGCTTTCGAAGACAACCTCGATTCTGCATTGAATGCTTTGTTCGATGGTGACTCAGGTTCTGGAGGTAATAACCCACCTCCGGTAGATCCTGGTCAAACTCAAGCTGAAAAACTGGCAACTGCTTTAGCTCAGGCTAAGCAGGCGATGCTAGATAAGGACGCTGCCATGAAGGCAGGGGACTGGACCGCGTTCGGTAAAGCAGATGCAAGATTGAAGGCAGCGATTGAGGCAGCTTTAGCGGCCAGCCAAAAGTAGTCCCAATCGTGTTAGACTGAAACTTCGCCGCGGGGTGGAGCAGTTCGGTAGCTCGCCGGGCTCATAACCCGGAGGTCGTAGGTTCAAATCCTGCCCCCGCAACCAAAAAGATAAACCCTGACTTCGGTCGGGGTTTATCTTTTTCTGTGGAGAACACCTGATCTGCAAAGCGCTTCGCACTAATCTCTGTGGATGCCACTACTCACAACCGCGCTTCTATTGAGTGGAGCTTGGTTAGCAGCACCAGCCTGCCCGGTTCCGCTATCAAGCAACAGGACAACTGTTGGTGCGATCACAAGTTCTACTGCTCTAAGCGTTTGTGTTGCTAATTCCAAACTTGTCGAGGGCATCAACGGTTCGATAATTCTGGTTGTTGGTTCTAGTGCGACACCATCACCTCGCTGTTTGATATATCCAAATGGGTTGAGTCCAGATCTGACCTTCTCTCTGCTGGATTCAGGACACACTGGGTGTTGGAGTCTCTACCCGCCTGGGCAGGTAGTCACAATTGTTAATCTGAGTACTCCATCTCTAGCCAGCATTCAGGCAGCTTTGAAATCGTTCAAGCCTGATGTTCCTCGGATAGTGGTAAAGCCAGGCGCTCAAGTTTCTATTGGTACCTCTCTGTCTTTTACCTCAACTGCAACTGCAAAGCTCATCAAGTCAAGCCTGTTGAATTTGCCACTTCAAGTTCGATTTAAGCCTGTAACCCATTACTGGAAGTTATCGCCACTCAATAAGATCTTTGCTTCAACCACTCCGGTCTGGAGAGCAGACCGGTTAGGAACTATACAAATGGAGCACAGAGTCGGTTATTCGGTTGAATACTCCTTCACAGGTCTTACTCCTTGGCGAACTGTGAAGCCAAACATTTCGATGACAGCTAATCCTGTGAGCCTTTTAGTCAAACAAACCCAAGAGCCGCCTGGGGAAGTAAAGAGAATCCCGAGACTGGTTGGTGGGCCTTGCGTAAATGGCAAAGATGCGTGGGGTTGCTGATTTTCAGATATTTCCCAGCAGGGTTTCATAAACTTATGAAGTTAGTTGCATATGTTTGCAGCAGTAGAAGTTCGAGTTTGGGAGAAATTACATGTCTGATAACAAGAGTCATTACAACACTCAGTTCCTGGGTGAGCCAATCAAGATCAACCAAGCCGCTCAAGGACCTGCACAGGTTTCAGGTCAACGCAAGTCAGCTAACTTAGGAGTAATCCTTGCTGCCATTCTTGGGCCAATTCTTGGTGCTGTCTTTGGTATCTCTGCCTACGGTGGCGGATTGCCTTTCTCAACTGGAGCACAGCAGGTCACGATCACAAACCCAGGCAGCGTGAACTGGGTAACTGCAGCAGCAGCTAAAGCACTTCCTTCGGTTGTTACTCTTTCAGTTTCATCTGGAACTAATGGCGGAACCGGTTCAGGTGTTGTTCTATCAACCGACGGTTACATTCTCACCAACGCTCACGTAGTCACCTTGGATGGAGCAACCGACAACGTGATGATTGAGGTAAAGACCAGTTCTGAGAAGATCTTTAAGGCAGTGGTGGTTGGCACTGACCCAACAAATGATCTAGCTGTAATCAAAGCAACAGGTAATGGTTTTACTCCAATCGAATTCACTGACAGTTCTTCCATCAATGTTGGAGACTCAGCGGTTGCTATCGGTGCACCACTTGGCTACGACGCAACCGTTACAGCTGGAGTTGTATCAGCACTTCACAGAACTATTCAGGTTGATTCTGCAGAAGTGCCACGAGATGGTGGATCAAGTTTGCAACTTTGGGATAACGGAAGCTCTGTTCCTCCGGTGAACCTTGACGTTATTCAAACCGATGCTGCAATCAACCCTGGTAACTCCGGTGGTGCACTAGTAAATGACAGTGGACAGTTGATAGGTATCAACGTTGCCATTGCCGCAGCCTCTGGAACATCGGCTCAGTCAGGAAGCATTGGCGTCGGCTTCGCTATTCCTTCAAATGTTGCAAAGCGAATCTCTGAACAGTTAATAAAGAACGGTTCAGTTAGTCACGGTTTACTAGGTGCTTTGGTTAGTGATGCTGGTAGTTCCGATGGAACAGGTTCATTCTCTGTGGGTGCGAAAGTTCAAGAACTTACCCCCGGTGGTCCAGCAGAGAAAGCTGGCCTGAAAGTTGGCGACATAGTTACTGCTTGTGATGGGCAGAGAATTGATAGTTCATCAGAGCTAACAGCAGCTATTCGCTCTAAAGAGGCTTTTGCAACAGTCACCCTCGAAGTTCTTAGAGGGGAAGAGACAATTACTCTGACTGCCAAGTTGGGCGATGCTTCCGCTAAATAACTAGTTATTTAGCTTTAGGGCGTGGCAGACTACATATATGTCAATGGTGCCATCGGTTCAGTATTCAATAACTATTCGCTTGGAAGCCCCAGCGAAGAACACTGCAGTTAGTGAACTAACTGCAATCATCGAACAAGCTGGTGGTTCGGTCACTGCAGTTGACGTAAATCATTCAGATGCAGAGCGAGTGAGAGTTGACCTCACTTGTGCTTGCACTAACTCTGATCACGCAGGGCAAATAGTTGAAAGCCTCAAGAAAGTTCAAGGCGTTGTAGTTGGTAAGGTTTCTGACCGAACCTTCCTTGCTCACCTAGGTGGAAAACTAACCATCGAATCCAAGCTTCCAATTCGTAACCGAGATGACCTCTCTCTGATATACACACCAGGTGTTGCCAGAATCTGTGAAGCGATTGCTAAAGATCCATCAGATGCTAGAAGACTTACCATCAAGCGAAACACCATCGCTGTTGTCACTGATGGCTCTGCAGTTCTAGGTCTTGGAAACATTGGACCATTAGCTGCTCTTCCAGTTATGGAAGGTAAAGCTGCCTTGTTCAAGCGCTTTGCAAACATTGATGCGTTCCCTATCTGTCTTGACACTCAGGACACTGATGAGATTGTTCGAACAGTCAAAGCAATTGCTCCTGTCTTTGCAGGCATAAACCTTGAAGACATTTCAGCGCCTAGATGTTTTGAAATTGAAACAAGGCTTAGAGCTGAGTTAGATATTCCTGTCTTCCACGATGACCAACATGGAACAGCAATCGTCTGTCTAGCTGCACTTAGAAATGCACTAAAGGTAGTTGACAAGAAGATTGAAGATGTTCAGTTGGTAATGAGTGGTGCAGGAGCGGCAGGAACTGCTGTTCTGAAGCTTTTATTCGCTGCTGGACTAAAGCATGCAACTGTTGCAGATCAACATGGCATCATCCACGTTGGTAGAGGAGACATTGATCCAACTTCTTCACTTGGTTGGGTTGCTGGAGCTACTAACGCTTCAGGTAAGACTGGAACACTGAAAGAAGCAATTGTTGGAGCAGATGTCTTCATCGGTGTTTCAGCAGCGAATCTCTTGGATGCATCTGACATCGAGAAGATGGCACCGAAGTCAATCGTCTTCGCACTTGCTAACCCGAACCCTGAAATTGATCCAGCTCAGGCTGCAATTCACGCAGCAGTTGTTGCGACCGGTAGAAGTGATTTCCCAAACCAGATCAACAATGTTCTAGCTTTCCCAGGTTTCTTTAGAGGATTACTAGATGCCGGAGCGAACCAGATAACTGAGGAAATGCTGCTAGCAGCAGCTGATGCACTAGCTAAGTGTGTTGAACCTTCTCAGCTAAATGCCTCATACATCGTCCCTAGCGTTTTCCACGCTGATGTTTCTCAACGCGTGGCAGAAGCTGTTCGCAACGTGGCTAGGTCATAATCGAACTGCTATGACAGAACAAAGTCCAATCACAATCATCGATCCTCAGGTGGCTCCTCTTGAGCCAGGTGATCACGAGCGTTACTCGCACTATGTCAAGAAAGACAAAGTAGTTGAGTCTGCAGTAATGGGAACCCCCGTAGTTGCTTTATGCGGGAAAGTCTGGGTGCCAAGTCGTGACCCTGAAAAGTTCCCAGTCTGCCCTGACTGTAAAGATAAGTATGAGGCGATGAAGAAGAATGAGTCAGGTGACTCAAAGGGCTCAGAGTAACCTCGCCAATAGACTTATCCAGTGAACAATTCGCCCATCGGTATCTTCGACTCAGGAGTCGGAGGTTTAACCGTTGCTAGGGCAATCATCGATCAGCTTCCTAATGAATCAATCATTTATCTTGGTGACACTGCTAACACTCCTTACGGTCCTAAATCACTCAGTGAAGTTAGAACACTTGCACTAGGAGTAATGGATCGACTAGTTGACGAAGGCGTCAAAGTTTTAGTTATTGCCTGTAACACTGCATCTTCTGCAGTTCTTCGAGACGCTAGAGAGCGATACACCGAAGGCAGAGGCATTCCAGTAGTGGAAGTTATTCAACCAGCGGTTAGAAGAGCAGTTGCTGCTACTAGAAACGGTCACGTTGGCGTCATTGGAACTAATGCAACCATCGCTTCTAAAGCATATGACGATGCATTCGCGGCTGCTGTGTCACTGAATCTTGAAACAGTTGCTTGCCCCGAATTCGTTGACTATGTCGAACGAGGTATTACCAGCGGCCCTGAGCTAATCGCACTTGCCGAGACTTATCTTGCACCTATCAAAGAAGCGGGCGTTGACACTTTGGTTCTTGGGTGCACTCACTACCCACTTCTAACTGGCGCTCTGTCTTATGTGATGGGTGATGATGTGACTTTAGTTTCATCAGCTGAAGAGACGGCTAAAGATGTTTATCGCACTCTGTCTCAGCATGGTTTATTCAGGGGAGACCTGAGTGCTCCAACTCTTCGTTTCCAGGCGACCGGAGATGCAACTGCTTTTGCTAAATTAGCAAAGCGCTTCTTAGGTCCTGAAGTTCAAACTGTTGAACAGATCAACTAACTAGAGAAGGTAATCAATTGACTAGAGCAGACGGCAGAGCCAATAACCAATTACGTAAGGTGACAATCGAGCGTAACTGGAGTGAGCATGCAGAAGGTTCTGCACTTATTTCTTTTGGTTCAACCAAAGTGCTCTGCACAGCGTCTTTCACTGCTGGTGTTCCACGCTGGAAAGTTGGTCAAGGCGAGGGTTGGGTAACCGCTGAATACGCAATGCTGCCAAGAGCAACCCATGACCGTAATGACCGTGAATCAATCAAGGGCAAGGTCGGCGGTCGAACTCATGAAATCTCAAGACTTATTGGAAGAGCGCTTAGAGCAGCAGTTGACTTCAAAGCTCTAGGGGAGAACACAATTGTTATTGACTGTGACGTATTACAGGCTGATGGTGGAACTAGAACTGCAGCAATCACCGGAGCATACGTTGCTCTAGTTGATGCAATCAATTACGGAATTGCTAAGGGTCACATCCCAGCTAAGAACAAAGTAATTATTGACTCAATTGCTGCAATCTCAGTTGGCATCATCGATGGTGAACCAATGCTTGATCTTGCATACACAGAAGATGTTCGAGCAGAAACTGACATGAATGTTGTCGTTACAGGCTCAGGAAAGTTCGTTGAAGTCCAGGGCACTGCTGAAGGTGCAGCCTTTGATAGAGATGAACTAAACGCTCTATTAGATCTAGCTCTCCTTGGAACAGCCGAGCTAACTCGTCACCAGGCTGACTCACTAAATTCATGAAACTAGTTCTCGCAACCCATAACCAAGGAAAGGTTCAAGAGCTTAGAGCAATCCTTGAACCTAATGGTTTTGAACTTGCTGGTTACGACGGTCCAGAACCAGTTGAGGATGGCACAAGCTTTGTCGAGAATGCTCTGATCAAAGCAAGAGCTGCTTTTGCATCAACCGGACTACCTTCTCTCGCTGATGATTCAGGAATTGCAGTTGAGATTCTCGGTGGTTCACCGGGCATCTTCACTGCCATCTGGTCTGGGACTAAGGACAATGTTGCTAACCGTCAGTTGCTTCTAGCTCAACTAAAAGACATTTCCGAAGAACATCGTCAGGCTTCATTTGTCTGCACGATTGCACTTGTAACGGCTGAAACAGAGATCTGCTTCACAGGTATTTGGCCGGGTCGAGTTGCCTTTGAAGAACGAGGAACCAACGGGCATGGCTATGACCCAGTGTTTATTCCAGAGGGATTTGAAGTAACGGCAGCTGAATTAGAGCCTGAGGTAAAGAATGCGATCAGTCATCGCGCTCAGGCAGTTAGCGCTTTGGTTACTTACCTGAAGAGCCTTTAGTTCTACTCTTCACAATTTCCAGAATCACTGGAATAAATGAGAGAGCCACTAGGGCCAAAGTAACAACAATCACATGTTCTCGAATGAAAGCGACATTTCCGAGGAAATAACCAATCAATGGGACGCTGATTCCCCAACTGAAAGCACCGATGATGTTGTATCGGAGGTAGTAACGGTAAGGCATCTTTCCAACACCGGCTGCAACGGGGATAAAGGTTCTCATAATCGGGACATAGTGAGCGAAGATAACCGCTTTACTTCCATACTTTGCAAAGAAAGCCTGAGTTCTCTCAACGTTCTTATGGCTAAACAACTTAGAGTCTTCACGCTTGAAGACAGCAGGTCCTGCTTTTAGGCCAATGAAGTATCCGATCTGGTCACCGATTACTGCAGAGACCGAGATCATGAGACAGGCTAGCCAAATAGGGGAATCGATAACTCCACCACCAATGAGTAATCCAACTGTGAAGAGGAGTGAGTCTCCGGGGAGGAAGAACCCTAGGAGGAGACCAGTCTCAGCTATCACTATCAGTGAAGCTATGACTAGGGCTAGGGGTCCAAGGGACGCGAGGATGTCTTCTGGGTGCAGGATATCGTTTATGTTCACGTGCCCCCAGCAGGAATCGAACCTGCGCACCCGCCTCCGGAGGGCGGTGCTCTATCCCCTGAGCTATGGGGGCTCAAAGATATACCCAGACTACCAGCGGGGTATCTGGCTGCTTAGGCGACATTTCAGCCTTATCGGGGCTCTTCGCTAGACTTAGATCATTACTGGCGCAGGCATTGAAGCCTGCAAGCCATAGATATTTCACTCAAATCAAAGGTATCCACGTGACCCCTGCTGACATTGCCGCAAGCATCTTGCGCATACTTGCCTCTTTGCAGGCAAGTGGGTCGCTAAACGCGGGCGAATTGCCAGCGGATATCACAGTTGAGAGACCTAAGAACCGTGATCACGGAGATTGGGCTACCAACGTAGCAATGCAGTGGGGAGCAAAGCTCTCGGCTAATCCAAGAGAGTTCGCCAATCTACTTTCAGCAGAACTAGCCAAAGAACCTGGTGTTGAAAAGTTGATGTCGCAGGCCCTGGCTTTATCAACATCACTCTGAGCGCTGCAGCTGCCGGTGAATTGGCTAAGCAGATTGTTCTAGCTGGAGAGAAGTTTGGAACTGGAAGCGATCTACAAGGTTTGAAATGAACCTTGAGTTTGTTTCAGCTAACCCAACCGGCCCAATTCACATTGGTGGAACTAGATGGGCTGCGGTTGGAGATTCACTTGCTCGAATCTTTGAAGCTCAAGGCGCGATTGTCACCAGAGAGTATTACTTCAACGACCACGGTGCACAGATTGATCGTTTTGCTAGATCACTTGTCGCTGCTGCTAGAAACGAAAGCGCTCCAGAAGATGGCTACGCCGGTGAATACATCAACCAGATTGCTGAATCTGTCTTAGCTCAACATCCTGATGCTGCAACTCTTCCTGATGCTGAGGCAATAGAAACTTTTAGAGCTACCGGTGTTGAACTCATGTTTGGCGAGATCAGAGAATCTCTTGAAGAGTTCGGTGTTCACTTTGATGTCTTCTTCCATGAGAACTCTCTTATGAGTCAGGTGCAGTTCAGAAAGCAATTGAAAGACTTAGAGGACTAGGTCACATCTACGAACAAGATGGTGCCATTGGCTTCGTTCAACAACCTTTGGTGATGACCGTGACCGCGTAGTAATAAAGAGCGATGGTGAGGCTGCATACATCGCAGGTGATCTTGCTTACTACCTAGATAAGCGTGAACGTGGTTTTGATAGAGCAATCTATATGCTCGGTGCTGACCACCACGGATATGTCCCAAGAATGATGGCACTCTGTGCTGCCTTTGGTGATGAGCCGGGTGTAAACCTAGAAATTCTTATTGGTCAACTTGTGAACCTTGTCAAAGATGGCGAACCTGTGCGCATGTCTAAGCGTGCTGGAACAGTTGTAACAATGGAAGACCTTGTTGAAGCTGTTGGTGTTGATGCTGCTCGCTATGCA
>RFNI01000096.1 GCA_009927245.1 Actinomycetota bacterium
GCAGATTTAATCTTCTGCCTATAGACCCGAAGTTGCGCTCCCATTGCTTTTCCTTTACCTAATCTTCAGTAACGCTTAGCGCTTCTGCTTAACAATCTGCTCTTGGTCAACTTCTTCTTCAGCAATTGCTGCAACAGACTCGTTGCCAACTGAAGCTAGGGCTTACCAACACCGGTTAGGAAGGTCTTCTTGAACTTCGCTAGGTCAGCTTCTAGAGCTGCAACAGTGTCATCCTTTAGGTCGTTGGTTCACGAATGGTGGTTAGCACCTGTGAGTTACGACGTAGGAAGTCAAGCAGTTCGCTCTCGAAACGTAGAACATCTTCAACAGGAACTTCATCAAGCTTGCCTGTAGTTCCAGCCCAGATAGAAACAGTTTGTTCTTCAACTGGGTATGGAGAGTACTGAGGCTGCTTTAGAAGCTGCATTAGACGAGCACCACGAGCAAGTTGCTGACGTGATGCAGCATCTAGGTCGCTTGCGAACATTGCGAAAGCTTCTAGTGAACGATACTGAGCAAGCTCAAGCTTTAATGTTCCTGAAACCTTCTTAATGCCCTTAACCTGAGCAGCACCACCAACACGAGAAACTGAGATACCTACGTCAATAGCAGGTCTCTGGTTAGCGTTGAAGAGGTCTGACTGCAAGAAGATCTGACCATCTGTAATCGAGATTACGTTGGTCGGAATGTATGCAGATACGTCGTTAGCCTTGGTCTCAATGATTGGAAGACCAGTCATTGAACCAGCGCCTAATTCGTCGTTTAGCTTTGCACATCTCTCAAGTAGACGAGAGTGTAGGTAGAAAACGTCACCAGGATATGCTTCACGGCCTGGCGGACGACGAAGCAATAGGGAAATCGAACGGTAAGCCTCAGCCTGCTTTGATAGGTCATCAAAAATGATTAGGACGTGCTTGCCGTCATACATCCAGTGCTGACCAATTGCAGAACCGGTGTATGGGGCTAGGTACTTGAAACCAGCTGGGTCAGATGCAGGAGAGGCAACGATAGTTGTGTACTCCATTGCACCAGCAGCTTCTAGAGCACCCTTTACAGATGCAATAGTTGAACCCTTTTGACCGATAGCAACATAAATACAACGAACCTGCTTCTTAGGGTCGCCTGACTCCCAGTTAGCCTTCTGGTTGATGATGGTGTCGATAGCAATAGCAGTCTTACCGGTCTGACGGTCACCAATGATCAGCTGACGCTGTCCACGACCAACAGGAATCATCGCGTCAATCGCCTTGATACCAGTCTGTAGTGGTTCGTGAACTGACTTACGAGCCATAACACCAGGAGCCTGAAGCTCAAGTGCACGACGAGCAGAGGTCTTGATTTCACCCTTACCGTCGATTGGAGCACCAACTGGGTTTACAACACGACCAAGGAACTCATCACCAACAGGAACAGAAAGAATCTCGCCAGTGCGCTCTACCTTCATACCCTCAACGATGTGACCGAACTCACCAAGGATGATGACACCGATCTCACGCTCGTCTAGGTTCTGAGCTAGACCAAGTGTGCCGTCTTCGAACTTTAGAAGTTCGTTAGCCATAACACTTGGAAGACCCTCAACGTGAGCAATACCGTCACCAGCATCGATTACGTGACCGATCTCAGTGCGGCTTGCCTGAGTTGGCTCGTAAGAGCTAGCAAAGTCCTTTAGCGCGTCGCGAATCTCATCCGGACTGATGCTTAGATCTGCCATCTTGTTCCCTCTACTTCTGAAGCGTTAGCTTCGGTTAACACTTGCAGCGGCGGAAGCCATCTGCAGTTTTAGGTTTTGCAAACGGCTGCTTACGCTTCCGTCGATAATCTCGCCAGCAATCTGAACAACCATTCCACCGATGATTGAAGAATCAACCTCGACGTTTAGGCGGATCTGCTGACCGTAAGTCTTAGCCAGAGATGAACGTAGACGTTCAATCTGGTTTTGATCAAGAGCAGTTGAAACAGTAACGGTGGCAACCAGTGACTCACCGTATGCAGCAATCTGCTTACCAAACTGGTCAAGCACTGTTGCGATACGACGACCACGTGCAGCACCAACAGCTTGGTTGATTACTGCCTTGGTAACCGGTGTTACTTTGTTGCCAACAAGAGCTTCAACCAAAGCCAGCTTTACTGAATTTGGAGCACTCTTGTTGCTTAGTGCGAACTGAAGATCGCGGTTAGATGCAACTACCTGCTGGAAAGCAAATAGTTCACTCTGAACCTGGTCTAGAACTGAAGTGTTAGCAGCAGTTGCAGCAGCGGCGTGAACTCCAAGTTGTTCAAGAACAACTACTAGGTCAATACCTCTGGAGAAACGCTTAGCAACAACTTTCTTCACAAACTCGATAGCACTTGCACTGACCTTGCCGCCAAACACACGGTCAACTAGACCGTTCTTGTTTGCACTCTCAGTGGAAGGGTCCGAGAGAATACCGCGCAACTGAGCAGAGCTCGAAATTGCATCGGCAACGACAAATAGGTCAGTCGCGAAACTGAGCTCTGAACCTAGGTAGGCAGAAACCTCTGCCTTAGCCTGGGCAAGTGCTTGTCGAGTTGAAGAAGCCATTATTACTACTTGCCTTCTTTTTCTAGATCTGCCAAGAAACCATCAACAATTGCTGAGGCACTCTTGTCTTCTTTTAGGTTGTTCTGCACGACGCTTGATGCAAGCTCAAGGGCCAAGCTGCCGACTTCAGCGCGAAGAGCGATAACAGCAGCCTGTGTGTCTGCGTCAATCTGCTTCTTAGCGTTTTCAATCATGCGCTCTGCATTTAGCTTTGCTGCTTCAGTAATCTCAACCGATACCTGAGCTGCTTCGGCACGAGCTGCGTTGATGATTTCAGCGCGCTCCTGTCTTGCAGCTGCCTGATCAGCTTCGATGTTTGCAGTCTTTGCTGCCGCTTCAGCCTGAGCCTTTTCAGCAAGAGCTAGACGACCTTCGATCGCCTCAGTTCTAGCATCAATGTTCTTTTTGAAGTTAGGTAGCACCTTGAACCAGAAGAAGACCAGCAGAATCGCGAAAACAACAGCAGACCAAACGAGGTCAGCAGTTGCAGGCACTAGCGGGTTTGCAGCCGCTGAAGTGCGCATAATTTCGTGAATAACTGGAGTCATTTAGGTAAGTCCTAGGCTGCGAAGATGAATGGGGTTGCTAGACCGATAGGGCTAGAGCTTCGGTAAACGCAATACCAAGCCACATAGTTACCTGCAGACGAGCTGCTAGTTCTGGCTGGCGAGCGATTGACTCGATTGTCTTTGAAACAACTAGTCCTACACCGATACCAGGACCAATCGCTGCTAGACCGTAGCCTAGAACGCCGAGGTTACCTGTTACCTGTGATACCTGAGTTGCAGCTTCTGCTGCCAAGTGAATAATCTGCACTTTATTTTCCTTCCATGGTTTGAATTAGCGGTTGCTAACTCTTTTTGTTTCTAGTGTTCATCCGCTAGCGACAGCTGAATGTAGACAGTCGTTAGCAGTGTGAAG
>RFNI01000232.1 GCA_009927245.1 Actinomycetota bacterium
GCGCGAGCCATGTTTAGATTCGCAATAAGAACAGGTGGAGGAGATTGTCTGTCTCTACCTTTAGCAGAGAGAAGTTTTTGAACAGCTTCAGGTGAGAAGGCGTTAGCTGCTAAACCATAAACGGTGTCAGTTGGAATAACCGCAAGGTCATTTCTACCTAGACCAACTTTTGCTAAGCGCATGCCGGTAAGAAGCTCAGTATCTACTGAACAGTCAAATATTCTCTGCACCATTCACCTAACTTTCTATGCCAGCGCGGTAGTTGCTCGGTCTCGACCAACTAAATCTCTGTGTGTGCGAACTTGTCGCCACCCTGATGCCAATAGTAGTTCCCGAACTGCTTCTCCCTGCATGTCGGCATGTTCAATGATAAGAGAACCACCAGGTCTCAGCAGTCTTCTAGCTGCTTCATCTACCTTACGAACCACATCTAAGCCATCTGCTCCCCCATACAAAGCAAGGCTGGGATCGTGCAGGTGAACCTCTGGGTAGATAGGAATCATTTCATCTGGAATATACGGAGGATTAGAAACTAAAACATCAACGGTTCCATTGAGTTCCGGGAATGCGTCCGCAAGATCGCCTTGAACTAGAACTGCTTCTGGTGCTAATTCAGCAAAGTTCTGTTTGGTGTATTTCAGAGCATCTTCACTTAGTTCGATTGCGAATACTTTGGCATTAGGAACTTCAACAGCAAGGCTTAGCGCAATTGCACCAGAACCGGTTGCTAAATCAACTGCGATTGGTTCTGGAGATCCAGAAGCCTTTAGAGCATCAACAGCAATCTGTGTCACAACTTCTGTTTCAGGTCTAGGGACAAATACTCCTGGGCCGACCTTCAAGGTCAGCCTTCTAAAGTGAGCAACACCGGTTATGTGTTGAAGTGGGAAACGTTCTGCTCTTTTGCTAACTAACTTTTCAAACTCTTCAACTTCAGAGAACTCTTCATCAGTAATAATCTTTGATTGCAGTTCACCTCTAGAGAGGTTGAGGAGGTGACCTAGAAGAATTTCAGCATCAGCTGAAGCAGATTCAATTCCAGCTTGTTCGAATTTAGCCACTGCACTTTCCAGTGCAAGTTTTATCTTCATTAGGCTGATTCGCCTAGAGCGGCCAATCTTGCTTCTTCATCTGCCTGAATTGCAGATTGGATAACTGGCTCAAGAGCTCCATCCATTACCTGATCAAGGTTGTATGACTTATAGCCAGTGCGGTGATCGGCAATACGGTTCTCTGGGAAGTTATAGGTTCTAATTCGCTCAGAACGGTCAACGCTCTTCACCTGTGACTTACGAGCAGCAGATAGTTCTGCTTCAAGTGCTTCCTGCTGAGCTGCAAGGATACGAGCACGAAGCACACGCATAGCAGCTTCGCGGTTTTGCAACTGTGACTTCTCGTTCTGCATCGAAACAACGATTCCAGTTGGTAAGTGAGTAATACGAACAGCAGAGTCGGTTGTGTTAACCGACTGGCCACCAGGACCAGATGAACGGAACACGTCAACACGGATTTCGTTCTGGCTAATCTCAACTTCTTCTGGAGCGTCAACTTCTGGGAAGACTAGAACACCAGCTGCTGAGGTGTGAATTCTTCCCTGAGTTTCAGTAACAGGAACTCGCTGCACTCTGTGCACGCCACCTTCATACTTCAAGTGAGCCCAGACTCCTTCAGCAGGATCTGCTGAGTTGCCCTTGATCGCTACCTGAACATCTTTTACACCACCGAGGTCAGATTCGTTCTTATCAAGAATCTCTGTCTTCCAGTTCTTGCTATTCGCATACTGGATATACATTCTCAATAGGTCTGCAGCAAAGAGTGCTGATTCAGCACCACCTTCACCAGCTTTGATTTCCATAATGACATCTCGGCCGTCATCTGGATCTCTAGGGATTAGTAGTCTTCTGAGCTTCTCAGTTGCTTCGTGCAATTTCTCTTCCATTGCTGGAATCTCATCAGCAAAGCTTTCATCTTCTTTAGCCATGTCTTTGGCTGCATCAAGATCTGCCTGCATTGAATTGACTGAATGGTATGCCGAAACAATAGCGTTGAGCTCCGCATATCTGCGGTTTAGCTTCTTAGCTAGTGTTGGGTTGGCATGGACCGAAGCTTCAGAGAGTTGAGTTTGCAACTCTGCGTGTTCAGCCAGAAGCGCCTGGACTGAAGAGAGCATTATTCGCCGTCAGATCCTGAAGGAACTGGCATTGACTTCTGAACCATCATTAGGAACTCAACGTTGCTCTTAGTTTCCTTCAAGCGGTTGAGAACTAGTTCAAGAGCCTGCTGCTGCTCAAGACCGGCAAGTGCACGACGAAGCTTCCAAACAATCTTGGTCTCATCTGGGCTCATCAACATTTCTTCACGACGT
>RFNI01000138.1 GCA_009927245.1 Actinomycetota bacterium
TGGAGAAGGTTTACCGTGAGGGTATTACCAAGATCACTAGAGAGCAGATGGCTGCAGCTAAGCGTGATGGTTACGTCATCAAACTTCTTGCTATCTGTGAAGCAATTCCTGCTGATGGCTTCAATGGTGAAGAGGGTATTTCAGTTCGCGTGTATCCAGCAATGGTTCCACTTGAACATCCGCTTGCATCTGTTAGAGGAGCATTCAATGCTGTCTTCGTTGAAGCAGAAGCAGCTGGATCTTTGATGTTCTATGGTGCTGGTGCCGGAGGAGTGCAAACTGCATCTGCAGTCATGGGTGATCTAGTTCTGCTGCAAAGCGACACGTAGCAGGTGGACCAGGTCTTGCTGATTCAGTTCACGCAGACCTCGAAGTTCTTCCTATTTCAAGAATTAGAACTAGATACCAAATCACTTTGGAGGTTAGCGACCAACCAGGTGTTCTTGCAAAGATTGCTAACGTTTTTGCCAAATACAACGTCTCGATTGAAACAGTTGAGCAGTCAGCAAAGATGATTGAAGCCGAGACAGTTGCTTGGCTTGAAATCGGAACTCACCTAGCGACCGATAAAGACCTAGCTGCAGTTGTTGCAGAACTTGCTGCCAGTGAAGCAGTTGAGCAAATCACTTCAGTTATCCGAGTTGAGGGAGAGTAAAGATGGCACATCAATGGCGTGGAGTTATCAACGAATACTTTGATCGTTTAGACATCGCTCCTGGCACCAAGGTCATCACTCTAGGTGAAGGTGGCACTCCACTCGTTCACGCACCAGCTCTTGCCAAGTTAGTTGGGGCTGCAGATGTTTGGCTAAAGGTTGAAGGAATGAACCCAACCGGTTCATTCAAAGACCGTGGAATGACAATGGCAGTTACCAAGGCTGTTGCTCACGGAGCTAAAGCAGTTATCTGTGCTTCAACCGGTAATACTTCAGCAAGTGCTGCAGCTTATGCAGCAGCAGCTGGCATCAAATCTGTCGTTCTTATTCCTGAGGGAAAGATCACACTTGGCAAACTAGCTCAAGCTATCGCTCACAAGGCTTCAATTCTTCAGGTCAGAGGTAACTTTGATGACTGTCTAGTTTTGGCTCGTGATTTATCTGAGAACTATGCAGTGCACCTGGTGAACTCAGTAAACCCTGATCGTATTGAAGGCCAGAAGACTGCAAGCTTTGAGGTAGTTGAGAACCTAGGTTTTGCTCCCGACTTCCATGTAATGCCGGTAGGTAATGCTGGAAACTACTCTGCATACTTTAAGGGTTATCTAGAGGAATTCAACGAGGGAATCATCAAGGAAGTTCCAAAGCTCTGGGGTTTCCAGGCTGAAGGTTCAGCGCCTTTCGTTGCCGGTCACCCAATTGAAAACCCTGAGACCATTGCAACTGCAATTCGTATCGGTAACCCCGCATCTTGGGATCTAGCGCTCAGTGCGCAGGATTGCAGTTACGGTGAGTTCGGTGCAGTATCTGACACCGAAATTCTTTGGATGCACAGATTCCTATCTAATGAAGTTGGTGTCTTTGTTGAACCTTCTTCTGCAACCGGTGCAGCTGGTCTATTCAAGAATTCAAAGCTGGGTAAGGTTCCAAACGATGCAAAGATCGTTGTTACTGTCACCGGTCATGGTCTAAAAGATGTTGGTTGGGCTCTAAAGGATGAAGACGGTAACGAAGTTAGCCCTACCTCTTGTTCTAAAGATGCTGCTGAAGTTGCTGAACTTCTTGGCTTGGAGAAAAACTAATGCGCTTGGATGAAGTCAACTCCATCATCGGGAGAAAGGTAGTTGTAAAGGTTCCAGCAACCTCTGCAAACCTAGGTCCTGGCTTTGACACTTTGGGTATGGCGCTTTCTTACTATGACGAATTAGAAGTCGAAGCTGTTGACACAACAGATTCAGTTGTTGAAGTCATTGGTGAGGGAGCAGGAGATGTTCCAACAGGGGATGACAACCTAGTTGTGAAATCAATTGCCTATACCTTTGCTCACTACAGACAACCAATGCCAGGTCTTCGCCTAAAGGCTAAGAACTACATTCCACACGGTAGGGGAATGGGTTCATCGGGTGCAGCTGTTGTTTCTGGAATCATGGCAGCTAAAGGTTTACTCGATGGCCTAGTTGAGATGCCAGCAAATGATTTGCTACAGATTGCAACCGAACTTGAAGGTCACCCAGATAACGTAGCCCCTGCACTTTTTGGTGGACTTACCATCGCTTGGCAGGATGAAACTGGGCCTAAGCACAAGAAGCTCTTTGTGCACAGAGGTGTTTCTCCACTTGTTCTTGTTCCGAAGAACAAGATGTCAACCGAGTTAGCGAGATCACTTCAACCAGACTCAGTTCCACACGATGATGCAGTGTTCAACGTCTCCAGATCTGCATTACTAATTGCCGCTTTAACCCAGAGCCCAGAACTACTTTTGGCTGCTACTGAAGACCGTTTGCACCAGAACTATAGGGCTGCAGCAATGCCTGAAACAGATGCAGTAATTACAGCCCTGAGAGCAGCTGGACATGCCGCTGTGGTTTCAGGAGCTGGACCTTCTGTCCTGGTTTTGGCCTCAGACCCCGCACAAAGACTGGCCGCAGCAAAGCTGGCAGCTGAAAAGTTCCCACAATGGCAGCCTTTAATGTTGGCGGTTGATTTCAAAGGTGCTACTGTTATCACGTACCGAAACTAAGACCTTATCTCTAAGAGTCTGGTACCAAAGCCCGCAAAAACTTGCGGATAGCGCACGACAAGGTCGTGCATCACAGCAATCAACCTCCAATTAGAAACCGATTGCGAACCAAGAAAGAGTTATTACCAATGGATGAAATCCAAAAAGCAGAAACACCAAAGAAGTCTCGTCGCGTAACTGCCGTGCCAGCAACGGATGCTGCACCTGCAGAAGCGAAGAAGCCAACCAGATCTCGTAAGAGCGAAGACGCTCCTGCAGCTGAGTCAAAGCCAGCAGAGTCTGCACCTTCTGAAAACAGAGGAAACCGTAACCGTTCAGCAAACTCTGAATCAGCTCCTCAGGAAGTTCGGAGCGCAGCGAATCACCTCAGCGTGATCGTGAAGTTGATAGCGAGAGACCAGAGCGTAACGACCGCCAGGGTCAGAACCGCAACCGCAACCGCAACCGTAACCGTGGAAACGATCGCTTCCGCGACCGTGACCGTCGTCGTGGTCCTAACAACGACCGTGAAGAAGCAGAGCCAGAGATTTCTCCGGATGATGTTCTAGTTTCAGTTGCTGGAATCCTAGATATTCTGGACAACTACGCATTCGTCAGAACCACTGGTTACCTTGCTGGCCCTAACGATGTTTATGTCTCTCTTGGCCAGGTAAAGAAGTATTCACTTCGTAAGGGTGACGCAGTTGTTGGTGCAATTCGTCAACCACGCGAAGGCGACCAGGGTCGTCAGAAGTTCAACGCAATCGTTCGCATTGATTCAATCAACGGACAGACTTCAGAAGAGTCAGCTAAGCGTGTTGAATTCGGCAAGCTAACTCCGCTTTACCCTCAGACCAGACTTCGTCTAGAGACTGAGCCAAACAAGCTGTCAACTCGAATCATTGACCTAGTTGCTCCAATTGGTAAGGGTCAGCGTGGTCTGATTGTTTCACCTCCAAAGGCAGGTAAGACTTTGGTTCTTCAGGCAATTGCTAACTCAATTGCG
>RFNI01000185.1 GCA_009927245.1 Actinomycetota bacterium
AACTTGCTCTGCAGCATCAAAGAGTTCTGTTCCATGAGTTGCTAGCAGTGCTTTGTTAGCGGTAATCACGTCACTACCTGAGTTCAGCGCTTGAAGAATAAGAGTTCTAGCTGGCTCAATTCCACCCATTACTTCAATCACAATATCTGCACCCAGAATTAGGGCATCTGATTCAGTAGTTAGAAGCTCTTGAGGAATGTTGTAATTTCTTGCCGACTTCTTATCTCTGACGAACACCCCAGCAAGTTCAAGCTCTGCACCGACTCGGGCAGCAAGTTCTGCTTTGTTTTCGATAATCAGTCTGGCTACCTGAGAGCCAACTGATCCAGCACCTAGGAGTGCTATCCGTAATGGGCGATATTCAATCATTTGAGAACCTTCGTCTCTGTTGTGTTAAGTCTGGCATCTCTAGCCAGCAAATCAGTTTCTGTTTCTGCTCTAACCAAAAGTGTGGTTTGGCCATCCTTGACTGCAACAACTGCAGGTCTAGCTAAGTAGTTGTAGTTGCTAGCAAGTGAGAAACAGTATGCGCCGGTAACTGCAACGGCTAAGAGGTCGTTTGGGCTGACATCTTCAGGCAGGAAGGCATCTCTAACTACGATATCCCCTGACTCACAGTGCTTACCAACAACTCTTGAGATAACTGGCTCTGCTGTTGATTCTCTAATGCAAGAGTGACTGAGTAATCAGCTTCGTAGAGAGCAGGTCTAGCGTTATCGCTCATACCGCCATCGATGCTTACGTATTTCCTAGATGCGTTTCTTCAACCTTCACATCTTTGGTGGTGCCAACGTTATAGATAGTGATACCTGCTGGGCCAACAATGTATCGACCCGGTTCAAAGCTAAAGCAGGAACATCAATTCCACGCTTGACACATTCAGCTTCAACAGTTTCAGTAATTGCGTATGCAATCTCTTCGATCTGTGCAGGCTTATCTTGTTCGGTGTATGAAACTCCAAAACCACCACCGAGGTTTAGTTCTGGAACTGGACCGTTCTTGAGAAGTTCTGCATGCAATTCGATTAGTCTCTTGGCAGCTTCAATGAATCCCTCAACTGCAAAGATCTGTGAACCAATGTGTGAGTG
>RFNI01000217.1 GCA_009927245.1 Actinomycetota bacterium
GTGCTCAACTGATAGGAAGCCTTCTGCAGCAGTTGCCTTGATTGACTCTCCTGTTTGCAGGGTGATACGAACCTCACCTGAACCTAGGATGGCAAGCATTGGTTCGTGACCGGCTAATAAACCGATCTCTCCCTCAACGGTCTTAGCGATAACCATCTTGGCATCGCCTGACCAGACTGCACGATCGGCAGCTACTAGCTCAACTCTTAGGGTCTTATCAGCCATGATTACTTAATCTCTGACTGAATCTTTGCCCATTGACGCTCAACGTCTTCTAGACCACCAACGTTGAAGAACGCTTGTTCTGCAACATTGTCAAAGTCACCGTTAGCGATGGCAGAGAAGCCTTCGATGGTGTCCTTTAGTGGAACAGTTGAACCCTTCACACCAGTGAACTTCTCAGCCATGTATGTGTTCTGAGATAGGAACTGCTGGATACGACGAGCACGAGATACGGTGATCTTGTCCTCTTCGCTCAATTCTTCAACGCCCAAAATCGCGATGATTTCCTGAAGTTCCTTGTTCTTCTGCAGAATCTGCTTCACTCTGGTTGCAGTTGCATAGTGGTCAGCGCTAATGAAGCGTGGGTCCAAGATACGAGAGGTTGAAGTTAGTGGATCCACAGCTGGGTATAGACCCTTAGAAGCAATTTCACGGCTCAACTCTGTTGTTGCATCGAGGTGAGCGAATGTTGTTGCCGGGGCTGGGTCGGTGTAGTCATCCGCAGGTACGTAAATAGCCTGAAGAGATGTAATTGAGTGACCACGGGTAGAGGTAATTCTCTCCTGAAGGATACCCATCTCATCTGCAAGGTTTGGTTGGTAACCTACCGCTGAAGGCATACGTCCTAGCAGTGTTGAAACCTCAGAACCTGCCTGAGTGAAACGGAAGATGTTGTCGATGAACAAAAGCACGTCCTGCTTCTGAACGTCACGGAAGTATTCCGCCATGGTCAGAGCTGAAAGCGCAACACGAAGACGGGTGCCTGGTGGCTCATCCATCTGACCGAAGACCAGTGCTGTCTTGTCGATAACACCTGACTCGGTCATTTCGTCGATTAGGTCGTTACCTTCACGGGTACGCTCACCAACACCAGCGAACACTGACACACCATCGTGGTCTTCAGCAACACGGTAGATCATTTCCTGGATAAGAACTGTCTTACCAACACCAGCACCACCGAATAGACCAATCTTTCCACCACGAACATATGGGGTTAGCAGGTCAATAACCTTGATACCGGTCTCGAACATCTCAGTCTTTGACTCAAGCTGGTCGAATGACGGTGGGTTACGGTGAATCGGCCAGCGCTCGTGCACCTCAACCTTGTCATCAGCCTTACCGTTCAGAATCTCACCGGTTACGTTGAAAACCTTACCCTTGGTGACATCACCAACAGGAACAGAGATAGGAGCTCCAGTGTCCTTGACTTCCTGACCACGAACCAAACCATCGGTTGGCTTTAGAGCAATAGCACGCACTAGGTCATCACCTAGGTGCTGAGCCACCTCTAGAGTCAGGACTGTAGTCTCACCGTTTAGAGTGATCTCGGTCGTTAGCGCGTTATAGATACCAGGGATGCCATCGTGTGGAAACTCGATGTCAACAACTGGACCTGTTACTCGGGCAATGCGTCCGGTAGCAACGTTCTTGTTCTCGGCCATGTCTTCTTATCTTTCTATTCTTTGTCGCTGGTGTCGACAAGGGCGTCGGCACCACCAACGATTTCGGAAATCTGCTGGGTAATTTCAGACTGACGAGCTGAGTTCGACAATCTGGTGTAGTTCTTGATTAACTTGTCAGCGTTTTCAGTAGCTGACTTCATTGCTTTCTGTCTTGCTGCGTGCTCTGCTGCAGCTGACTGCAACATTGCGTTGAAGATTCGAGATTCGATGTAAACAGGTAGGAGTGCATCCAATACCTTGCTTGCATCAGGCTCAAACTCGTAAAGTGGGAAAACTTCGTTGGCATCTGGTGTTGCTACTCCCTCAACAACTTCTAGAGGAAGAAGACGAACAACCTGAGGTTCCTGGCTAATCATCGAAACGAACTTGTTGTATACCAAGTGAATCTCGTCAACTCCGCCATCTTCGAAGCCAAGGTTGAATGCATCAACAACTGCTTCAGAGATTTCCTGAGCGGTAGTAAATACTGGAAGGTCAGTTCCACCAGTCCAAGACTTGATTGCTGCACGCTTACGGAATGAGAAGAAACCAACTGCCTTACGACCGACTAGGTAGTAAACAACATCTTTACCCTGGTCACGAAGTAGCTGTGAAAGCTGCTCTGCTTCCTTCATCACGTTAGATGAGAAAGCACCAGCAAGACCACGGTCACTTGTGAAGATAACTACAGCGCTTCTACGAATCTCTGAAGGCTCAGTAGTTAGCGGGTGATCGATGTTAGAGAAGGTTGCAACAGCAGAAACAGCTCGAGTGATAGCTCTTGAGTATGGGTTAGCCGCGGCTAGACGCTGCTGCGCTTTGTAGATGCGCGAAGCAGAGATCAACTCCATTGCGCGAGTGATCTTCTTGGTCGTCTGA
>RFNI01000141.1 GCA_009927245.1 Actinomycetota bacterium
TTGATAGCTGGATATGCAAAGCCACCTTTTTTAGCGCGGTCGATCATTTCTGCATATTGATCCGGTGATGCTACAGGCACTTCTATCTCCTAAGGTTTGGCTACTTCTTCTAGTGGAACATTTAGATTGGGATTTGAAAAAACAGTTGCTGATGGCATGTTGTCTAGGTTGGCAAGTCCAGAGGTTGGTTGGGTTACTGCAATAGCACCCCAACGAACAGCTGTTTGCACACCAAGGGGAACATTGAAACCAACACCGTAATCTTCTTCACCCTCAACTATCGGGTTAGAAACAACAGCAGATAGGAATCCGGCAAGAGTCGCATCTCCTGCACCAACAGTGTTGATTACTTTCACCGGTGGAGTTCTGGCAGCCCAGGTGCCAGTTTTCGTAACAGCAAGCATTCCGTCTGCACCCATCGATGCAAGTACTACTTCAATGCCGTGTTCACAAAGTTCACGAGCTGCATCAACAACATCACCAACTGTTGCCAGTTCTCTACCAACTGCAGAAGCTAGTTCTTCAGCGTTAGGTTTAATGACATTTGCACAGCCCTTGCGAGCCCAGTATGAAAGTGGTTCACCTGAAGTATCGAGAGCAACCTTCACACCCATCATCTTCATGACATCAAAGATTGGTTGCAGATCAACATAGACACCGGTTGATTTATAAGTTGGTAGCGCACCTGCGATAACCAACCACTTAGCACCAGTTCTTCTAACCTCTTGTTCAGTTAGGTCAATAACCTTCTGCCAGTCTTCTTCACTTAGAGATCTAGGAGATTCATTAACCTTTGTGGTTGTTCCGTGAGCATCAACAATGGTGGTCGAAACACGAAGGTTTCCTTCAACCCAAAGTGGAACTAAGAAAGAAGAACCGGTTCTATCTAGCACGCTGACATCAGCGTTACCGATAGGAACAACACCTGGAGCGTCAATGCCAGCAAGAACAAGCCCACGAGATACGTTAATACCTTTACCAGCTAGTTCGTCACGAACATCATCAGCTCTGTTAACGCCACCTGGGTGCAGGTGGTTCACGTAGTATGTGCGGTCAAGGGTTGGGGCAGGAGTAAGGGTCACTACTGGCGCACTGAACTGGCTCTGCGACATGTCTTTCTCCTTAGGTTCTATAAGTTTTTCTCTGACTAAAGCTTTAGGTCAGATGGGGTTTTAGAAGCAAACGACATTGTCGGCCAACTCAAAAAAGTATAGCCAAAATGCCTAAATTAGGCAGGTTCCCCCAGTAAACGCTTGATATTGTGGTTCGTTAGCTTGGCTAAGTCGTCCAGGTTATCACCCCGTGCCGGTTAGCCATATGGATCACAATCCGAGCACAAACATCACTATCGGCTAGGGCATCGTGGTGGTCAAACTCCTCAATACCGATGGCATAAGCCACCTGGTTCAACCGATAGCTTTCTAGGTTGTATGTCTTTCGAGCCATAATCAGGCTGCAGCCATAGCGAAGATCAGGAAGGGTTGCATCTATTAGTGAAGCACTGGCTTTCAAAACCCCCATGTCAAAGCCAGCATTATGAGCAATCAGGTCATCTCCAGAGATGAAGTTAACCATCTCAGCCAGAGCTTCCTCCCAGCTAGGAGCATCTGCGACATCAGCAGGTCTAATCCCATGAACCTTGATGTTGCCGGTAGCAAACCAGTCGTGGGGATAAGGAGGTTGGATCAGAGTTGAAAAGGTATCAACTACCTTGCCCTCAGCTATCTTTACCAAACCAACAGCACAGGGACTAGCCGAAGACCCATTAGCGGTCTCAAAGTCGATGGCGGTGAAGTTCAAAGGCATTGTTTAACCTTAGTGACCTGGACTGACCAAACAACCTGCCAGACAAATAGTCAAACATCTTGAGGTTTACCTCTACTAGTATTTTCCCCAAGGATCGCAGTTGAAGATTTGAGGGGAGAATTTTGAAGCTATTCAAGAAGCTCGGTAGGGCTATCAAAAACTTTATTTCGCCGCCAACCTGGGAAACTCTAACTGACGAGCAAAGGCAGCAACTTTTTTCTCTCAGCAGAAGAAAGCGAAGACAGCTAGCTAGAGCAATGGCAAATGACACAATCATTGACAACAAGTCTCTTCGAGTCAGCGGTGGTCATTCAGGAGGTTTGGGAACTTCGGCCGGAGGAGAAGCGCTTGACGCTGGAGGAGCTATGGGAAACATTTTGGGAGACTGGCGCAGGGAGCAGATTAAAGAAGCCATGCGTCAAGGGGAGCGCAACGATAGGTAAACTAGGGCAGTGGCCCTAACTATCGGTATCGTCGGACTTCCTAACGTCGGCAAATCAACTCTCTTCAATGCCCTAACCAAGAACAATGTCTTGGCGGCTAACTATCCGTTCGCAACCATCGAACCAAACATTGGTGTTGTGAACCTGCCTGATGAGAGACTCAACAAGCTAGCTGAGATCTTTGGCTCAGAACGACTACTACCTGCTCCTGTCTCCTTCGTAGACATCGCGGGTATCGTCCGTGGTGCATCTGTCGGTGAAGGCCTAGGTAACAAGTTCCTAGCAAACATCCGAGAAGCTGATGCTATTGCTCAGGTGGTTAGAGGTTTTGCAGATCCAGACGTTATTCACGTTGATGGCAAGGTAGATGCTGCCGGAGATATTGAAACCATCAACACCGAGTTGATCCTTGCTGACCTAGAAACTCTAGATAAAGCACGAAACAGAATTGAAAAAGAAGTCAAGGGCAAGAAGTTAGAACCTTCAGTCCTAGCAACAGTTGACGAAGCACTGGCTTGGCTTAATGCCGGTAAGCCACTATCTGTTTCATCTATTGACATCTCAGATATCAAAGAACTTGGTCTTCTAACTGCCAAGCCAATCCTTTATGTGTTCAACGTAGATGAATCTGTTCTAGGCGATGCAGGTAAGCGTAAATTACTTGCTGACCTTGTTGCCCCTGCAGAAGCTGTATTCCTTGATGCAAAGGTTGAGAGCGAACTAATCGATCTCTCCGTTGAAGAAGCTAATGAACTACTGGCATCGCTAGGCCAGGATGAATCTGGTCTTGATCAGCTAGCCCGAATTGGTTTCAAGACCCTAGGACTACAGACTTACCTAACCGCTGGTCCTAAAGAAGCTAGAGCCTGGACTATCAAGCAGGGCTGGACTGCACCTCAGGCAGCTGGTGTTATTCACACTGATTTCCAAAGAGGTTTCATCAAAGCAGAAATCGTCTCTTTCGAAGATCTAATCGCAGCAGGTTCAATGAACGATGCCAAGGCTGCCGGTAAGGTCCGCATGGAAGGTAAAGATTACG
>RFNI01000036.1 GCA_009927245.1 Actinomycetota bacterium
CGATGACATTTGCTACGCAACTCAGAACAGACAGGTTGCCATCAAGAAGGTTGCTAAAGAAAGCGACTTGGTAATTGTTGTTGGATCAGCTAACTCTTCTAACACAGTTCGTCTTGTTGAAGTCGCTCTAGAAGCTGGAGCTAAAGCTTCATACCGAGTTGATTTTGCATCAGAGATCCAAGAGGAATGGTTCGAGGGAGTGAACTCTGTTGGAGTTTCCTCTGGAGCTAGCGTTCCAGAAGTTCTAGTTGATGAAGTCCTAGAGTATTTAGCTCAACGAGGTTACGGTGATGTTGAATTAGTTCAGACTGCTGAAGAAGATGTTCAATTCTCACTTCCTAAGGAATTGAGAAAAGACCTGAAAGCAGCTGGAGAAGAAACCAGCAACAAACTAAAGAGACATTGATTTACCAGCAGAACCTAGTTCACTGGTAGCAAGTGCAACACGCTTAGCCATTGCAGCTTCTGCAGTCTTACCCCAACCACGTGGGTCATAAGCCTTCTTGTCGCCAACGTCGCCATCGACCTTTAGGACCTTGTCGTAGTTAGAGAACATGTGACCGGCAATAGATCTGGTGAATGCGTACTGGGTGTCAGTGTCGATGTTCATCTTCACAACACCGAATGAAACTGCATCTGCAATCTCTTTCTCAGTTGAACCTGAACCACCGTGGAAGACAAGATCGAATGGCATGTCCTTGCCATACTTCTCACCAACAGCACGCTGGATATCCTTTAGTAGTTCTGGACGAAGTACTACGTTTCCGGCCTTGTATACGCCGTGCACGTTACCGAAGGTTAGAGCTGTTAGGTAACGACCGTTTTCGCCTAGCCCTAGAGCCTCAGCGGTTAGCAGGCCATCTTCGATGGTTGAGTAAAGGTGATCACCTTCACCACCTTCGATACCGTCTTCTTCTCCACCAACAACACCAATCTCAACTTCAAGAATGATTCCTAGGTTCTTGGTCTGTGCTAGCAGGTCTTTAGAGATCTGAAGGTTCTCAGCAAGTGATACTGCTGAACCATCCCACATCTGTGAGTTGAACAGAGGGTCCTGGCCGTTACGAACGCGCTCTTTGCTGAGTTCTAGAAGAGGAAGGAGGAAAGTCTCTAGGTGAGGCTTTGAGCAGTGGTCAGTGTGAATACCAACGGTGATTGGGTAGTTCTTAGCAACTTCTCTAACGAAGTTAGCCATCGCAGCAGCACCGGTTGCCATGTGCTTCACTGATGAACCAGACCAGTAGTCTCCACCACCGGTGGTTACCTGAAGAATTCCGTCAGAACCAGCTTCGGTTAGTCCCTGCAGAACAGCGTTAACTGCTTGTGAGCTTGAAACG
>RFNI01000142.1 GCA_009927245.1 Actinomycetota bacterium
GGTGCTCTGCGGGGATAGTGATCGCAAGAGGTTTCTTTTAGCTGTTAGATCATTGCTCTGCTTGTCCAGCTTGCTGTCGATGTCATCTCTGAGGTCAGAGATTGCTCTGACTAGATCATCGCCACGTTGGTCTAGGTAGGTGTGTGGGTCTTTCAGAAGTGGGTGCTGTCTAATCTGTTGCACCAATGCAAGCTGAGAGGTTACAAAAGTTCCGATGATGGATTTCATTCTTGTGAGTGAATCCGCAATCCTGCGTCTTTCATCAACCACATCTGGAACAACTCGTTTAGCAGCATCGGTAGGGGTTGATGCTCGAAGGTCGGCAACGTTATCCAGAATTGGATTGTCGTTCTCGTGACCGATTGCGGAAATAATAGGAGTTTTTGCTGCGGCTGCTGTTCTTACCAATATCTCATCGCTAAAGCCGACTAGATCTAGGAAGCCACCACCACCTCGGGTAATGATGATGACCTCAACTTCTGGATCGGCATCTAATTCTTTGATTGCTGCTGTCACAGTTGGAGCACACTCTGGTCCTTGAACAGACACGTTGATCATTCTGAACTTAGCTTCAGGCCAACGAAGCAATACGTTTTGCTTGACATCCTTTTCTGCATCAGAACCTGATGCTGTGATGAGTCCAATAACGCCAGGTAAGAAAGGAAGCTTTTGCTTCTTGTCTGGATCAGCTAATCCTTCGGCGATGATCTTGGCTCTTCTGGCTTCGATCTCAGCCATCAGAACACCGATACCAACCTTCTTGATGCTGGAGACTTTGAGACTAAGAGAACCTCTAGCCACGTAGTAGTCCATGTTTCCGGAGACAATGACTCGGTCACCGTCTTGGAATTCTTCAGCTGCGGTTGCTAGCACTCCAGCAAAAATCACTAGGGAGATGGTTGAACCGGTGGTGAGATCTCTCAGTTGGGGATAGGCGTGACCTCCAGCTTTGTGCTGGAACTTGATTAGTTCTCCTTCAACCCAGGCATTACCCCACTTGCTGACAGCGCTGGCAACTCGCTCGGAGAGTTGCTGCACGGTGAAGGGGTGATCTGGGTCTTTACCGATGGAGTTCAAATCCACTGAGTCGTTCATTAGTGCTTCCTAGTCCAGCCCGTTTAGAATTAGGTAAGTGACTGACATCCAGAATACTTTGAGTGACCGACAATCAGGCTCCGCTAAGCGAGTCTTGCTAGCTGCTCCCGCGGATACTGCGCAGGCGTAGATAGAGCCGTTATTGCCGTTGAGAAGGCCCTAGACCTCCACGGATCGCCTGTTTACGTGCGTAAAGAGATTGTTCACAACAAGCACGTAGTTCAGTCCCTAGAGAAGCGTGGGGCCATCTTCGTGAACGAAGTGGATGAAGTCCCAGAGGGTTCAATCCTGGTCTTCTCAGCTCATGGAGTAAGCCCAGCAGTTGTTAAGGCTGCTGAAGGTAGAAACCTAAACACCATAGATGCCACCTGCCCACTCGTTACCAAGGTCCACCGTGAAGTGCAGAGATTTGCTTCAGAGGATTATGACATTCTCCTAATTGGTCACGAAGGTCACGAAGAAGTTGAAGGAACAGCTGGTGAAGCACCAGATCACGTTCAGCTAGTTGATGGTAGACACGGAATC
>RFNI01000150.1 GCA_009927245.1 Actinomycetota bacterium
GAACAAGGTATCGCTTCTCTATAAACCAAATAACGAATCAAAGAGGATTCAAATGCACTCCTATGCAGACAGAGAAAAACTAGCTCAACTATTTGCTAAGGAGGTTGCCCTCTTTGAATCAAAGCATCCAAAGTCAGCCGAATTACACAGCAAGGCAATGGGGCCACTCATGGGTGGTGTCCCAATGTCTTGGATGGCAAAGTGGCCAGGTCCCCACCCTGTCTACGTTGCAGTAGCTAAGGGCTCTAGATTCACTGACGTTGATGGCATTGAGTACGTTGACTTCTGCTTAGGTGACACCGGTGCGATGGTTGGCCACTCCCCTGATGCAGCTATCAATGCAATTGCCAAGCAGCTAACTAAAGGTATTACCTTCATGTTGCCAACCGAAGATGCAGCAGTTGTTGGACAAACTCTCTCAGATCGTTTTGGTTTACCTAAGTGGCAGTTCACTCTGACAGCAACAGATGCCAACCGCCACATCTTGAGATACGCAAGACATGTCACCGGCAGATCAAAGGTTGTTGTTCACGATTACTGCTACCACGGAACTGTTGATGAAACCTTTGCAGTCCTAGATGACCAGGGCAACACAGTCAGCAGAGAGAACAACATCGGCCCTCAGGTTGATCCTGCTGAAACCACAATCGTTGTTCCTTTCAATGACCTAGATGCAGCTGAGAAAGCTTTTGAAACTGGTGAAGTAGCGGCAATGCTGATTGAACCAGCTATGACCAACATCGGTATCGTACTTCCAGAACCTGGTTACCTAGAAGGACTAAGAGCACTCTGTTCTAAATACGATGTCATCCTGATCATCGATGAGACTCACACGCTAAGTGAGGGTCCTGGTGGTATGACCGCTAGAAGAAACCTAGAGCCTGATGCAGTTGTAATGGGTAAAACCATCGGTGCGGGTATTCCTGCAGCCTTTGGTATGTCAGCCGAACTAACCAAGCGAGTTCAAGACAGTCTTCACCTAGAACACATTGACGTTGGTGGTGTTGGTGGAACCTTGCCGGTAACGCACTATCAATGGCTGCCATCAGAGCAACTTTGACTGAGGTTCTAACTCCTGAAGCATTCGTTGGCATGGAAGCACTCTGTGATGTTTGGACAGCTGATGTGCAGAGACTCATTGATCAGTACTCTGCTCCTTGGCAGGTCAGCCAACTAGGTTGCCGTGCTGAATACTCATTCAGACAAACTGCTCCTCGTAACGGGCGTGAAGCTGCCGATGCTGATGACTTTGAATTACAGCAGTATCTACACCTGCATGCACTAAATCGTGGAATCTTGATGACACCATTCCACAACATGGCTTTGATGTCTCCAGCACACACTAAGGAAGATGTTGCTCGTCACACAGCGCACTTCGAAGAGGCGCTAACTTCACTATTTGCTTAGTGCTTCTTAGCTAGACGCTTACGCTTCACTTCAGAGTTGATCTGAGTTGCCAACACAATAAAGATGGCTAGTAGGAATACAGCACAACCAATTACGTTAGCTTCTGCTGGGACACCACGAGCAGCTGCTGTGTAGACATAGCGAGGGAATGTCATGTCAGCACCAGCGTTGAAGTTGGTGATGATGAAATCATCGAAAGCTCAACGCAAAGGAAAGAAGTGCTGCTGCTGAATACCAGGAAGCAGTAGTGGGAAAGTGATCTTCCAGAACACCTGACGTGGGTTTGCATAAAGATCTCTTCCGGCTTCTTCAAGAGCTGGGTCAAGGCTTGCAACCCTTGCCTTCACTGTGACAACAACGAAGGATAGACAGAACATGATGTGGGCAATGATGATTGTCCAGATACCCTTCTGCACTCCTAGGTTGAAGAACTGGAAGCAAGACCTGCACCTAGAACAACCTCAGGTGTTGCCATCGGTAGGAACAAAAGCAAATTGATTGAACTTCTGAACTTGAAGCGGTAACGAACCAGAGCAATAGCGATTGCAGTTCCAAGAGCTGTTGCAACGATTGTTGAGATTAGACCAATGAACACTGAGTTTGTGAAAGCTTCACAAACACCTTCACGCTGACAGACGTTAGTCCACTTATCAAAAGTAAAGCCACGCCAAATCAGGTTGGTCTTCAGAGAATCATTGAATGAGAAGACGAATGTGTAGAGGATTGGGATAAGCAGGTAGATGAACGCTATAACTGCGTAAAGAGGAAGAGCTAGTTTTCCAAGACTGAAACGCATTAGAGAAGATCCTCCGTTCCAGACTTACGAACATAGACGCTAACCAAAACCAGAATTACGCCCATCAACAGAACTGAAAGTGCTGAAGCTGAAGGGTAATCGTTGATTTGGAGGTAGTTAGATTCGATAACGTTACCGATCATCGCTGTTGATGAAGAACCTAGGAAATCACCTGAAGCATTCACATAGTCACCGGCAATAGGAATGAAGGTAAGCAGGGTTCCTGAAATGATTCCAGGCATAGAAAGTGGCAAGGTCACTTTTCTAAATACCTTTGCTGGAGATGCATACAGATCAGATCCTGCTTCTAGGTAGCGAATATCTAGACGTTCGAGAGATGTGTATAGCGGAAGAGTCATGAAAGGAATGAAGTTGTAGGTCAAACCAAAGATGACCATGAAAGGAGTTCCAACCACATACTGACTCTGGTCCAGCAATCCAGAATCCTGAAGAGTTGTGACAATCCAAGACTCATTAGAGAAGAGCTGCTTCCAAGCCAAGGTTCTTAGTAGGAAAGAGATGAAGAACGGTGCGATAACTAAAGTAAGCATCAACTTCTGAAGCATTGGCCAAGGTCTAGCCTTCACTCCGATGAAGTATGCGAGTGGATAGGAAATCAGGAGAGCTAGAACTGTCGCAGCCAGCGCATAAGCGAATGATCTGAGGATGTGCGGCAGATACTCAGCAATTACATAACCGTAGTTGCCAATCTCTAGAGCTGGAACATACTCTGCGTATCCCCCCGCAGGATCTGGAATCTGCAGAGAAACCATAATCAGAGCAATCAGAGGAGTTAGGAAGAAAGCACCAAGATATGCAAGCCCAGGTGCAAGCAGCGCAATAACTACCTTGCCGGTTTTAGTTGGCTTAGAAGGTTTTGAACTGTTGTTTGAACCGAAAGCTGCGAAAGCCATATTGCTTACGCCTGTTCTACGTTTGCAGGCAAGTCAGAAAGACCGAAGGTGTGCTCAACAGCCCACGAGATCCAAACCTTTTCACCAAGTTCAATAACTGGTGACTGCCCCATGTTCTGAGCAAAGACAGTGATGCTGCCAAGGTTAGGAACTTCAATCAAATACTGGTTGCTCACGCCGGTGAATCTGATGTCAATGATTTCGCCCGCACCGATGACGTTGGTTGCAGAGTTAGCAGCAGGCTTCTTGGTGTGGAAGATTGCCTTCTCTGGTCTGAAACCAATTGCTATCTTGCCAGTGTGCTTCTCTGCCCTGTCTTTAGGAACAGAGATCTTGTTGCCGCCGACTTCGATGCTGATTGAATTCGCTGAAGTTGAAGTAACATCACCAACCAAAAGATTTGACTGACCTAGGAACTTAGAAACAAATACAGTCTTTGGTCTGTCGTAAAGAACCTCAGGTGCACCCATCTGTTCGATGTGACCGAGGTTCATAACAGCAACAGTGTCTGCCATGTCCATAGCTTCTTCTTGGTCGTGGGTTACGTGCAAGAAGGTAAGGCCAACCTCCATCTGGATAGCCTTCAACTCGATCTGCATTTCACGACGAAGCTTTAGGTCAAGTGCACCAAGAGGTTCATCTAGCAATAGAAGTGATGGGCGGTTGACCAGTGCTCTAGCCAATGCAACACGCTGCTGCTGTCCACCGGAAAGCTGTTGAGGCTTACGATCTGCCAAGTGAGCAAGCTGAACCAAGTTCAGTGCTTCCTTAGCTTTGACTAGAGGCTCGTCAATTTTTCTCTGACGAAGACCAAAAGCAACGTTCTCCAACACAGACATGTGTGGGAAAAGCGCGTAAGACTGGAAAACAGTATTTACTGGACGCTCGTGAGGCTTGGTGTTAGTAACATCCTTGCCACCGATGTAGATCTGACCTTTGGTTGGTGATTCAAGACCAGCAACCAGTCTGAGGGTCGTTGTTTTACCGCAACCAGATGGTCCCAGTAGTGCGAAGAACTCTCCTGCTGGAACATGCAGATCTAAATTATCGATTGCAACGAAACCAGGGAACTCTTTGCGTATTTGTTTTAGTTCTAGAT
>RFNI01000148.1 GCA_009927245.1 Actinomycetota bacterium
GCCCTGAACATTCGCGTTTCGAATCTTGTCAAGCAATCTGGTCTTACCGTGGTCAACGTGACCCATCACTGTGACAACAGGAGCACGGTATTCCATCTCGTCTTCGTCTTCTTCGTAATCGGTTGAGATATCCAAACCGAATGAATCGAATAGCTCGCGCTCTTCATCTTCAGGAGAAACGATTTCAATCTTGTAGCCAAGTTCAACACCAAGAATCTGGAAAGTATCTTCATCCAACGACGCAGTTGCTGTTGCCATTTGACCAAGTGCGAATAGCACTGTGATCAACTGACCTGCATTGGCATCAATCTTGTCTGCGAAGTCTTGAATAGATGAACCGCGACGTAGACGAATGACAGTGTTACCGTCACCGCGTGGAACAACTGCTCCACCGAGGCTAGGTGCTGAACGTAGTTCGAATTCTTCGCGTTTCGCTCTCTTTGACTTTCTAGCCTTAGAAGCGTTTCTTGATCCACCCTTACCGAATGCACCAGCTGCGCCACCGCCGCGACCGCGACCACCAGCACCTGGTCTACCACCAGGACCACCGAAACCTGGAGCTCCGCCTGGAGCACCAGCACCAGCTGGACGAGGTGCGCCTGTTCCTGGCGGTCTTCCTGCTCCAGCAGGACGAGGTCCCCCGGTCTAGATGAAGGGCCACCGGCACCAGCTGGACGAGGTCCACCTGGACGGCTACCTGGTTGGCCCGGACGACCCATACCTTGATTAGAAGCGAATGGGTTGTTTCCCGGTCTTGCCATTGGGCGTGGAATACCCATGCCCTGGTTGGCAGCAAAAGGATTGTTACCCGGACGAGGAATGCCAGAAGTTGCGGCAGGTGTCGCAGCAGGTGTTGCTGCGCTCTCAGGCTTAGCCTCTGGAGTTGCAGTCGGATCGACTGGCTTAGCGCTTACTTCTGGCTTGTCTTCAACAACTGGCTCAGCAGTTTCCGCTTTAGCAGCCTTAGCCTTGGTTGGCTTCTCGACCTTAGGCTCTTCAGCCTTTGGCTTAGCGTTTGGGTATGCAGCACGGAGCTTGTTGGCAACCGGCGGTGCAATGGTCGACGAACCGCTCTTAACGTACTCGCCTAAGTCTTTTAGTTTGGCTAAGGCTTCGGCAGTTTCAATACCTAGCTCTTTAGCAATGTCGTATACGCGTGGTAGCGCCACTTAATTTCTCCTGTCTGGGGCCTACCCAGTCAGGGCAGGCTTTAGTGCTTTGAGGTTCTCATTTCGAGGTTCTCATTAGTTTTCTAACATCTATTCGGCCTGTTCTATAAATTTGGCTAGATCACTTATTTGCGTCGGTAACTGCACTTTTACCTTCAAAGACCGGCTGAATGCACTGCGTTCGATGGCAGTTTGCAAGCAACTTGGACTTTCATGGAGCCAAACACCGCGACCTGGCAGGCTTTTAGCGGAATCGATACTCAATAAACCCTGAATACTGACCAATCGCAATAAATCTGCTCGATTGCCATGTTGACGACAGCCAACGCAAGTTCTAACTGGATTCATTCTAATGCCTGCACCCTAGAAAGCCCTAGCCTTATGACAACCGTCAAAAGTGGACTTTTATTCGTCATCCCCCATGTCATCAGACATGATGTCGATCTTTGCTCCGGTTAGTTTGCTGGCCAGACGTGAGTTTTGACCTTCTTTACCAATAGCCAAAGACAGCTGGTATTCAGGGACTAGAACACGAACCTTAGGTCTTTCGTCCTTAGGAGCATCCTTCTCGTTGACGATAAAGGCAGCTGAAACCTTGGCTGGAGACAGTGCTTGAGCCACAAACTTAGAGATATCCTCTGAGAAATCAACGATATCGATCTTCTCGTCGTTCAGTTCTGCAGTTACGGCACGAACTCTTTGGCCTAGTTCACCAATGCAAGCACCCTTAGCGTTTAGCCCAGGAACTGATGTTCTAACAGCAATCTTGGTACGCTGACCGGCTTCTCTTGCTACCTGAACAATTTCTACCTGACCATTAGCGATTTCTGGAACTTCGAGAGCAAAAAGCTTCCTAATCAAGCTTGGATGGGTACGAGATACGTTGATCTGAACCTGACCACGAACGTTCTTGTCTACCTTGGTGACATAGAAACGCATTCTCTTACCGTGTGAGTAGTCTTCTCCCGGAACCTGCTCTTCTGGAGGAAGAATTGCTTCAACATCACCGATCTTGACGTAAACCATGTATGGGCGAGGTCCCTGCTGGATTTCTCCAGCAACGATTTCTTCAACCTTTGCCTTGTATTCTCCGTAAAGACCTTCATCGGTTAGTCCACGAATTCTCTGAGCAATAACCTGCTTAGCTGCAGCTGCTGCGATACGGCCAAAGTTATCTGGAGTCTTGTCGACTTCTGGAATCTTTACGCCATCAGGAGTTTCAGTAAGAAGTTTTCCCTGCTCATCGCGCTCTTCGGTATCTGGAACCATGATCGCGACTTTGCCGGTCTTCTGGTCTAGGACTGCACGAGCAGAGTCGTTGTGACCAACGCTCTTGTTATAGGCAGCGACAATAGCTGCTTCAATAATTTCGACGAGTTCGGCAAATGGGATTTCTCGGTCACGCTCAACAAGTCGTAGAGCATTCAAATCGATATCCATGAGACGCCTCCTGGCCGCTAGTAAGTTATGCGAGCGACTGGAACTTGTGGCTCTAGATCGACTCGGTCACCGCTAATTCTACCTTGACTGAGCGTCTCTCGCCAGAGCGTCTATCCCAGAGGTCAACTTCACCGTTTTCTAGGCCACGACCGACGATGATGATGTGCGGAATGCCTAGAAGTTCGGCATCGCTGAACTTGACTCCAGGGCTTACCTTTAGGCGGTCATCCAGAAGAACTGACTTACCGGCTGCTTCCAAGTCCTTAGCCAAACGCTCAGCTGTTTCGAAAACAACCTCATCTTTACCAGCAGCAACAACATGGATATCCGCAGGAGCAACGCTCTCAGGCCAGATCAAACCTTTTTCATCGTTGTTAGCCTCAGCTAGAACAGCAATGATTCTGGTCACACCGATACCGTATGAGCCCATGGTCACAGTGACTAGCTTTCCGTTTTCATCCAAAACCTTTAGGTCAAGTGCTTGCGCATACTTGCGTCCAAGTTGGAACACGTGCCCAATTTCAATTCCTCGAGCTAGTTCAAGTGGTCCACTTCCATCTGGAGCAGGATCTCCCGCTCTGATTTCAGCGATGTCAGCGACACCATCGGCTTCAAAGTCTCTACCTGCTACCAAATTGAAAGTGTGCTTGTCGCTTTGATTAGCGCCAGCAACCCAAGAGGTTCCCCTAACAACACGAGGGTCAAGAAGATAACGAATCTTTGATTCAGCCTTCTCACCAAGGAACTGAACACCATTCTTTACCGGACCTATAAAACCCTTAACCAATCCTGGATTCTTGGCAAAGTCCTCATCAGTTGCAGCCTCAACTTCAAAACCAGGAAAAGC
>RFNI01000228.1 GCA_009927245.1 Actinomycetota bacterium
GATTACTGTCAAAGCTTCGACAATCAACTCATCGCTGATTGCAAGTGACGGTAGGAATCGAATTACGTTGCCGTAGGTTCCTGCATTGAGAATTAGGACACCGTTACTGTGAGCGTGCTTCACAATGGCATCAACTGCAGCTGAGTTAGGAGTTCTAGTTCCTGGCACTACAAACTCAATAGCCAACATTGCACCACGGCCACGGATTTCACCGATGACTGGATACTTAGCCTTTAGATCTAGAAGTCTTGGCTTCATTACGTTTTCAATGTGAATAGCCTTCTCAAGAACGCCGCCTGCTTCAATCTGCTTTAGAACTGATACTGCAGCCGCAGCAGCAACCGGGTTACCACCGAAGGTTCCACCAATCCCACCTGGGTGAGATGAGTCCATGATCTCGGCTCTTCCGGTAACAGCTGAGATAGGCATACCACCGGCAATACCCTTAGCGATTGTCATTAGATCAGGTTCGAAACCTTCTTCGTATTCGCTAGCAAACCACTTACCGGTTCTAGCAATACCAGCCTGAACTTCATCTGCTACTAGAACAATTCCGTTTGCATGTGTCCATTGGCTCAGGGTCTTGAGGAAACCAGGTGCAGGAACGATGAAGCCACCTTCACCCTGAATAGGTTCGATAACTACAGCGGCTAGGTTTTTGCCACCGATGCGCTTTTCCATGTAGTTGATTGCGCGCTGAGCTGCTTCTTCTCCAGTCATGCCCTCTGGGTCATGGAATGGGTAAGACATTGGTACGTGAGTAACAGAGCCAGCAAACGGACCGAAACCATCTGCGTAAGGCATGTTCTTGAAGTTCATAGCCATGGTGAGGTTGGTGCGGCCGTGATAAGCGTGGTCAAATACTGCAATCTCGTTGCGCTTAGTGAACTTACGAGCAAGCTTGATGGCATTTTCTACTGCTTCAGCACCCGAGTTGAATAGCGCTGAACGCTTTACGAAGTTACCTGGCATGTGTCTGTTCAGGATTTCACAGACCTCAACGTAAGGAACATAAGGGGTAACTGTGAAGAGTGTGTGGGTTAGCTTCGCCACCTGCTCGGTAACGGCGGCTACGACACCTTCGTTGGTGTGACCGATGGTGGTAACACCGATACCTGATCCCATATCAATGAACTGGTTGCCATCAACGTCAACAAGGATCGCTCCGTGAGCTGAATCAATGTATACCGGGAGAGTTGCACCAACACCGTGGCCAACATGCTGCAGCCTGTGCTGGTGCAGAGCCTGGGATTTAGGCCCAGGAATCGAAGTAACAAGTTTGCGAGTTTGTTCAATCGTCATGACTCAATTCTACGCCTGTCCCATTTAGAGGGGGAGTGCCCCGCATGGATTATCGAGGTGGCAAGATTAGGTTATGAAGAAAATAATCATCTTAGGAAGCACTGGGTCCATTGGCACTCAGGCTCTAGAGATTATTGAAGCCAATCCAGATAAGTTCCAAGTGGTTGGTTTGGTGGGTAACTCCAACCAAGAACTCCTACAAGCACAGGCTCAGAAATTCAATGTCCCTGCAAAGAAGACAGTCACTGGGGCAGAGGCGGCTGTTCAACTAATTGAAGACACTGAAGCTGATGTTGTTATCAATGGAATTACTGGATCTGTTGGCTTATTGCCGACGCTTGCAACTTTAAGAACAGGCAAGGTTCTTGCGCTAGCTAACAAAGAGTCACTTATTGTTGGTGGCAAGTTGGTCACCGAGGCTGCGAAGCCTGGACAGATTGTTCCAGTTGACTCAGAGCACTCAGCCTTGCACAGTCATTGCTTTCTGGCAAGCACAGTGAAGTTGCAAAATTGATTTTGACTGCTTCAGGTGGACCGTTCAGAGGTTTCACTAGAGAGCAGTTGAAAGAGGTAACACCTGCTCAAGCTTTGAAGCATCCAACCTGGGCAATGGGGAAGGTGGTAACCACCAATTCCGCCACCATGGTCAATAAAGGCTTGGAAATCATCGAAGCTCATTTGCTCTTTGATGTTTCCTTTGACCGTATCGCTGTCACAGTCCATCCTCAATCAGTAGTTCATTCAATGGTTGAGTTCATCGATGGTTCGATAATTGCGCAGTGTTCACCCCCGGACATGAAACTGCCTATCGCTTTAGGTATGACCTGGCCAGATCGAGTTCCAAACATCACACCTCCGGTTAACTTCAGCAAAGCACACACTTGGACTTTTGAACCTCTCGATGAAGAAGTGTTCGCTGCAGTAAGACTTGCCAGAGAAGTTGGTTCTAAGGACTTACCTACCCAGCTGTTTACAACGCAGCCAATGAGCAGGCAGTTGAAGCATTCCACGACAACAAGATTGGCTATCTGGAAATCGTGGAGATTATTGAAGAAACAATTCAGTCTCACTCTGCGGACACTGAACTTTCACTTGATTCTGTTCTTGAGGCAGAGCTCTGGGCAAGAAACTTTGCTGATCAACTAATCAGTTCAAAAAACTGACAGCCTAATGTCAGAGACGATAAGTAGGTTTAGTGCATGATGACTTTTCTAAACTCCGTTAGCGGCTGGGTAATTCTTCTCCTTGGGCTAGCAATCTCAATAGGTCTACATGAGATAGGGCACCTTTGGCCAGCTAAGAAGTTTGGTGTCAAGGTCACGAAGTACATGATTGGATTTGGTCCGACACTCTTCTCCCGCAAACGTGGAGACACAGAGTATGGAATCAAAGCAATTCCTCTCGGTGGATACATCCAGATGATTGGAATGCTTCCACCATCAAGTGCATTCAAGAATGCAAGCTTTAGAAGAACTACTTCAGAAGAAGTAATTGCTCCTGAGGATGTTGATAAAACCTTCTATCGTTTAGCGCCATGGAAGAAACTCATCATCATGTTTGGGGGCCATTCGCAAACCTACTGATTGCGCTTGTGCTTTCGATTGTTCTTCTCAGTGGGTTTGGCCAGTACGGCAGAACCACCTCTATTCAAGGTGTGGTTCAATGCGTTCCAACTGAAGCTAACCCAAATTGTGACCAGGTTGGCGAGCCATCACCTTCAGCGACAGCGGGACTTAAGGCTGAGGATCAAATCGTTGAGATAAACGGAACAAGGGTAAAACTTTGGTCTGAAGTCGAATCGATTATGTCCGCAAACGTGAACAAGGACATCCCAATCACGGTTCTGCGATCAGGTGTTGAACAAGGCCTCACGATAAAGCCAGTTGAGATGACAATGAATGGCGTCACTAAGGTCTATCTCGGTGTTTATCTCAAAGTTGAGAAGTTCAAGGTAAGCCCAGTCACGGCAGTGCAAGAACTCGGCAACATGTTGGTCTCAACCGGGCAGATGATTGTCCAGCTCCCAGTACAGGCAATCAACGCCGTTGCTGAAATCAACCCAAACGTAGAGCGAGACCAAAATGGAGCGATCTCGATAGTTGGCCTAGGTCAGTTCTCCGGGGATATTGCTTCGAACTCTGAAATCACCCTTGAAGATAAATTTGCTTCGCAGCTGGCACTTCTGATGTCTTTGAACGTTGCACTCTTCGTTTTCAACATGATTCCGCTAGTTCCTCTGGATGGTGGACACATTGCAGCGGGTCTATATGAATGGGCAAAGCGAGGTATTTGGCGCTTACGCGGAAAAAGCTTGAGCAGCCGGTCGATACCAGCAAGATGATGCCGTTGGCCTTTTCGTCGCGGGGCTGCTGCTGTTGCTCAGCGTTGTCCTGATAGTCAGAGATATCGTAAATCCGCTCCAGTTCTAAGCGCTTAGCCTTGAAATTGGGCTTGGCATTTAGACTTGTATCACCTATTGAACTGAGAAAGTAGTTATCTAAAGTGCCAGCGATCAACCTTGGACTTCCAAATACACCTCCAGTACTAACCCCTCGTCGCAAGACCAGACAAATCATGGTCGGAAACGTTCCGGTTGGCGGAGACGCTCCAATCTCAGTCCAGTCAATGACTACCACTCCAACTACCGACATAAACGCGACTCTTCAGCAGATCGCTGAGTTGACCGCATCTGGTTGTGACATTGTTCGAGTTGCTTGCCCATCTCAGGACGACGCAGATGTTCTAAGAATTATTGCCAAGAAGTCTCAAATTCCAGTTATCGCTGACATCCACTTCCAGCCGAAGTATGTTTTCAAGCAATTGAGGCTGGCTGCGGGCTGTTCCGTTAACCCAGGAAACATAAGACAGTTTGATGACAAGGTTGGCGAAATTGCTAAGGCTGCAAAAGACGCCGGAGTTTCAATTCGTATTGGTGTGAACGCAGGTTCGCTTGACCCTCGTCTGCTACAGAAGTATGGAAAGCCGACAGCTGAGGCTTTGGTTGAATCTGCTGTTTGGGAAGCATCTTTGTTCGAGGAGCACGACTTCCACGACTTCAAGATCTCTGTAAAGCACAACGACCCTGTAGTTATGGTTCGTGCTTATGAGCTTCTAGCTGAAAGAGGAGATTGGCCTCTACACCTTGGTGTTACAGAAGCAGGTCCTGCTTTCCAAGGAACAATCAAGTCGGCAGTTGCTTTCGGTGCGCTTTTGAGCAAGGGAATTGGAGACACAATTCGTGTTTCACTTTCAGCTCCACCGGTTGAGGAAATCAAAGTCGGCTCAAAGATTCTTGAGTCATTGAACCTTCGCCCACGTAAGTTTGAAATTGTTTCATGTCCTTCTTGTGGTCGTGCACAGGTAGATGTTTACAAGCTTGCTGAAGATGTAACTGCTGGACTAGAACACATGACTGTTCCACTTCGTGTCGCTGTTATGGGTTGTGTTGTAAACGGCCCTGGTGAAGCTCGTGAAGCAGACCTAGGTGTTGCATCTGGTAACGGTAAGGGTCAGATTTTCGTAAAGGGTGAAGTTATCAAGACTGTCCCTGAGAGCGAAATTGTTGCAACTCTTATCGAAGAAGCAAATCGTTTGGCAGCAGAGATGGACCCAGCTTTGGTTGGCTCTCCACAAGTTGTCGTTGCTAAGAAAGACTAATTATGTTGCTTCGTATGTCGCAGTTATTCTTGCGCACCCTGCGTGAAGACCCAGCTGAAGCTGAAGTTGATAGCCACAAGCTACTAGTTCGTGCTGGCTACATTCGCCGTGCAGCACCTGGTATCTATACCTGGTTGCCGCTTGGTCTTGCTGTCAAGGCAAAGGTCGAGCAAGTAGTTCGCGAAGAAATGAATCGAGCTGGCGCTCAAGAAGTATTCTTCCCAGCACTTCTTCCCAGAGAACCATTCGAGACAACAGGTCGTTGGACTGAGTATGGCGATAACTTGTTCCGTCTTCAAGACCGCAAGAAAGCGGACTACCTACTTGCACCAACGCATGAAGAGATGTTCACACTCTTGGTAAAGGATCTTTACTCAAGTTATAAAGACCTACCTTTGACTCTGTATCAAATTCAGAACAAGTACCGCGATGAAGCACGTCCTCGTGCAGGTCTACTTCGTGGTCGTGAGTTTGTGATGAAGGATGCTTATTCATTTGATGTCACTGATGAAGGGCTTGCAATTTCTTATCAAGCGCAGCGCGACGCTTATGAACGCATCTTTACTCGCCTTGGTATTGACTATGTGATTGTGAAAGCTGATGCTGGTGCAATGGGTGGTTCTGCCAGCGAAGAGTTCCTTTCCCCGTCACCAATTGGAGAAGACACTTTTGTTAGATCTGCTGGTGGTTATGCTGCCAACGTTGAAGCCGTAACGATTTCTGCTCCAGCTGAGTTGAGTGTTGAAG
>RFNI01000189.1 GCA_009927245.1 Actinomycetota bacterium
GCAACTGTTGCATCCCTAATTGCAACTAGAGAGAAGAAGAATGCCAAAGCTGAATAACACTGACTTCAGGTATCGAATATTTGCTTCGGAGGTAACGTCTTTGGTTGGACAGCAGACGAAACTCAGTCTTTGCCCTGCTAAACCGTTTCACTGAACTAGGTGGCAACTTCATCGACACAGCAGATGTTTACTCTGCTTGGAAAGAAGGAAACCAAGGTGGCGAGAGTGAAACCATCATTGGTAACTGGGTTTCAAGTAAAGGCAACAGAGACCAGGTAGTGATTGCAACTAAGGTTGCACTACTAGAAACCCGTAAAGGCCTAAGCGCTGCAAACATTGCTCTAGCTTGTGAAGACTCATTACGCAGACTCAAGACTGACTACATTGACATCTACTACGCACACACAGATGATCTAGAGGCTCCGCTTGAGGAGACCCTAGATGCATTCAACAAACTAGTCACCTCAGGCAAAGTCCGATACATCGCCGCCTCAAACTACACTTTCGATCGTCTAGGTGAAGCGCTAGCAATCAGTGAAGCCAACAGCTTCGCTAAATACATTGCTCTGCAGAACCGATACAGCCTCGTAGCACGTGAACCTTATGAATCTGATGGCACTAAGTCAGTTCAGACCTACGGTGTCTCAGGCCTTCCATACTCAACCCTTGGAAGTGGATTCCTCAGTGGTAAATACCAGCCGGGTGTTCAAGTTAGTTCTGCAAGAGCCGAAGGTGTTAGCAATAACTACGCCAACGATGAGAACTTTGCTTTACTGAAGCGACTAACAGAAGTTGCTGACAAACATGAAGTTTCAACAACAGCAGTTTCACTTGAGTGGTTGAGAAACCAACCCGGTGTCACTGTCCCTATTGCTTCAGGAAGAACCATTGAGCAACTAGATGCTCTAATGCAGTCTGTAACGCTAAGTTCGGAAGAACTAACCTTTATTGCTGGCTAGGCTAGGTTGCTTTCAATCAGAGCGATGATCTCTGGTGCATCTGGCTTTGTAGTTGGTCTAAATCTGTGAACTTCGCCATTAGGCAAAATCAAGAACTTCTCAAAGTTCCACTTCACGTTTCCGGCTTTACCTTCACCATCTTTGACCTTGGTTAGCGCTGAGTAAAGAGGGTGAGCACTCTTACCGTTTAGCTTTGCCTTCTCAGTCATCGGGAAAGTAACACCCCAGGTAGTTGAACAGTAGTTAGAGATGTCTTCGCTGTCCTTTAGTTCCTGGAAGAACTGGTTTGATGGAACACCGATCACAGTAAAGCCTTTAGCTCCATACTTCTTCTGCATTGCCTCTAACGCTTCATACTGTGGAGATAGGCCACAGCGAGAGGCTACGTTGACAACCAAGGTAACTTTCTTAGAAAGTGCTCCAAAGGTAGTTGGCTTGCCGTCTAGCAGATTGATTTCGATGTCTTTAATGTCCATGGCGTAAGGCTACCTGATAAAGGTCTAGTCTGGAATTAAGGAACACTAAAGGACATCTAATGAAGCTTGAAGGCAAGGTAATAGTTGTAACAGGTGCCGGTAGCGGCATGGGACGAGAATTAGCCCTAGAACTTGTCAGATGCAGAGCGAAGGTTGCTCTAGTTGATTTCCGCAAAGCTTATGGTTGAAGCAATAGAAACCAACAAGCCAAGGCTTGTAATTGGTAAGGATGCCAAGACCATGGATTTCCTAAGCAGGCTAAACCCACTATATGCAGCAAAGCTTATCTATAAGCAGATGGGTTCTTTACTGAAGTAAATTACTTCCAAATTGTTTCTAGGGTTTCTAAGAAGGAACCAATCAGTAACAGGTTTCCATTGGAAGACAGATGGTGCTGATCGACAAATAGGTATCTACCGTCTTTTTCTGAATAACAGTATTTGCCGTCAGAGCAAAGTAGTGGGAATGGATCCCACAACGTTGCACCAGTCTTGTTAGCTAGCTCTGTATAAGACTCCATGACCGGAGCTCTCAATTCCTTCTGGAACTCAATCGGCTCTCTAAACCCATTTGCACAGATTGGATTCATGTTGTTGAACCATCTGATACAACGATCCGTTGGGCTAACGAAAACCGGTGTTGGAGCAGCAATTATTACCTGAAGCCCCTTCGCCTGAAGGGACTTCACTACCGAAATACCATCTACTAATGCTTTAGCTCTATCTTGCTGGCGACTATCAGATAGCAGTGTTTCGAGGATCTCTTTCCTGTCCGATGGAGCATCGAGAGTTGCAATTCGCGGTGTGGTGAATGAAGAAAGGACGATGATATCCCCTGGCTTAGTTTTGGCGACGATACTAGCTGTTATTTCTTCATCCGTTGGACAACGGGCAATTCCGTTGGTTGCAAATCCCTGAAGATTGACATAGGCGCAGCCGAAGTTGATGATTCGAGAGAATTTCGCTCCAGTCTTCTTGAAGATCCACTGGCCCATGTATTTGTAGTGTCCAGCATGAGAATCACCCACGAAGACAATGCTGTGTCCAACTCCGATATCTGACTTTGGAATCGTTGCCAACTTGTCGGCAATTGCCTTAGTGTCTTTGAACTGTGGATCAGTAATAGCTATGGCTCTCCGAGTCATTTCAGACTTACTGAAATCAACTGCAACCACCGAGACTAAAGCAACTAGAGACCCCGCAACAATCACTCTCCAATCAGGCATCTTTCTGATAAAGGTTCCAGTTCTAAATGGAGTCTCGACGAACTTGTATGAAGCAGCCGCTAAGCCAACAGTTAGAGCTAAAGCGACCAAGTAGTGCCACCACAGTGAGAGCCCAAGAGTCCAGCGCATCAAGACGAACACTCCCCAGTGCCACAGATATAGGGAGTATGAAATTTTTCCAAAGTAGACGATGGGCTTGGCTGTTAGTAGCTTGAAAACCTTAGAGTTTGAATCACCAACGGTGTTTGATGAATGTATCAAAAGCAGAGCGCCAATTACTGGTGGTATTGCCCACCAATATGGAAACTCATTGACATTAGCGAAAACAAGTGAAAGTGTGACCAGCCCAAGTCCAAATGCGAACACTAAAGACCTTGCGCGAGGCCCAAGGTTTGTGAACCTGTTGAATCTAGTAATGAGGATGCAGAGCAAACCACCTAGAGCCAATTCCCAGAAGCGTGCAGGCAAGAGGTAGAAAGCACTAAGTCCATCGTTATTGGTCTGCCAAACGCTAACTCCTTGAGATAAAACTGTCACCAAGATAAGAGCTAGAACAGAAAGACGCTCAAGTGCCTTTCTAGATCGAATGATGGCAAACACTAAGAAAGAAATAATCAACGGATAAAAGAGATAGAACTGTTCCTCAACACCTAGCGACCAAGTTTGGATAAAGGGGTTGTAATCCATCCGCTCACCGAAGTAGCCATCACTTGATTGAACCAGCTGTATGTTGCTAGCACCAATAACAGCCCAGCGTGCGGTCTCATATATTCCGCCCGAAAGAAAAGCCTTTGGAATGAAATAGGACGCTAGCGCAGAGAAAATAATCAAATAAGCGAAGAGCGCCGGAGCTATTCGCACAAACCTTCGTCTATAAAATCCAGTGAAGAAACTAAAGACTGATTTTGGCGCTCTCTCCAAAAGCGACTTGGTGATAACAAAGCCGGAGATAGCAAAGAAGATATCAACACCTACAAAGCCACCTGGGAGGAAAGAAGCGTTTAGGTGATAAACAATTACAACCCAGACAGCAAGTGCTCGAAGAGAGTCAATCCCAAGGACATGCCCCGGCTCGGCTACTTTTTAGACTGCTAATTGACAACTAATCCACCTAATCCCACAACTTTTAAAGACTACTTGCCAACCCCCTGATACCCCTTGAAGCAAAGGGAGAACTGCTACTTGACCAAGTGCTCCCAGTGCTTCACAACAGCATCCATAAACAGTTCAGGCTGTTCTTCCTGAGGCAGGTGGGTGGTCTTATCAATAATCTCGAGATGCGAACCGGCAATTAGCTTCTGTAACTCGACTGCGTCTTTAGCTGGCACTACTTGGTCATACTTACCTGTAATAACAAGAGTTGGAAGAGTCAATTGAGAAAGATTGTCTTTCAATTGGTTATCCCTAGGAGCATTGGTGAAATCCCAGAAGGCCTGCTCCCAACCTTTT
>RFNI01000165.1 GCA_009927245.1 Actinomycetota bacterium
GGAGATAAGTTCGTGATCAGCGGTGGCTTCAATGACTCACACTGTTTTGTTGCAACAGGAAACCTTTCCACCTCGAAGGTGGAATGTCTCCTGTCAAAGCAACCTGCAACCAAAGATTAAACCTGTTGGTTCAGTTGAACATCTACAATCAAGGGATTTGAAGCTCAGGCTATTTCACCTAAGCTTCCACTGTTCTGGTGGCAAGCATTTGATCACGTAATGAGCCCTGGTATTCACAACGGTAGATTCCAATCTGGAAATTTCGGCGATGAGGCTTCAGAGCAACTAGTTGCAAAACTAACCGGTGCAAAGCCTCGACCTAATCTTCCTGGTGAAAGAAAGCTTCTTGCCATCGGTTCTGTCTTACACCGAGCAAACAGTGGAGATATAGTTTGGGGTTCAGGGCTGAAGTCAGAGAACGCTCTAGATAATCACCCTGGTGGAGATATCTTGGTCACGGCTGTTAGAGGGCCCATGACTCTAGATGTTCTAAAGAAAGCCGGTTGGGACACTAGCCGCATTACAGAGATGTTTGACCCAGGTGTTCTAATGCAATACCTCTGGGCTAACGAAGTAAAGAAGCAGTCAGCTAGCGCTAACCAATCCAGAGGCAAGATCAGAATTCTTCCTCACTTTAGAGACGAGATTGTCTTTAAGCGTTGGCACCACGAGATGATAAATAGCTTCATATCAGCAGACAACGATCCTCTGACTGTTCTGAAGCAAATGATTGGTGCAGAGATTGTTTACTCTTCATCTCTTCACGGAATCATCTTTGCTGAGAGCTTAGGTATTCCTGCAATCTGGCTAGACTCACCGGGTAAAGAAGGTCACTTCAAGTATTTGGATTACTACGCCGGAACTGGCAGATACGGAATCAAGGCTGCAGCAAACCTAGGTGAAGCACTAAAGATGAGCCCACCTGAACTTCCTAAGTTTGATTACGAAAAACTTCTAGCAACTTTCCCTGCCAAGGAAATCGAAGAGTTGAAGAATAACTCAAGACCGGGCGTTGAAGAACTCCTCTGGGCGGCCCACGGAGTCAAAGACTTTGATCGTAAGTTCGACATTGGATTCTCAAGAGACATGGAAAAGCAACCAGAAGCTACTTGGGTCAAGGGCAACAACGCATCGTTGACCATCATGCCGATGAACCTAGGAAGAGCATACGGATCTATACGTCTTCAACTAAGAAGCTGTGACACCAGATTGAGTGGCGGTAACCAGCAGGTTACAGTCACTAC
>RFNI01000037.1 GCA_009927245.1 Actinomycetota bacterium
AAGATCGTGGCGTTCAACTCTTGTGACAGCTATCTCTATTCCGACTTCACTTCTAGTGACCTTTATCGGTCTTGCTGGTTTCGGATACTCACTTAACCTCTTCACCTTAGCGCTCTAACGATTGCTATCGGTCGTGTGGTGGATGACTCCATTGTGGTTATTGAAAACATCAACCGGCACCTTTCCTACGGTGAGAAGAAGATGGAAGCGATCATCAACTCGGTCAAGGAAGTCTCTGGTGCCGTTACAGCAGCTACATTGACAACAGTTGCAGTATTCCTACCTATCGCAGGAGTTGGCGGTCTAGTTGGTCAGTTGTTCAGACCATTCGCACTTACCTTCTCACTAGCTCTTATAGCTTCACTGTTTGTCTCTCTAACCATCGTTCCGGTTATTGCTACCTGGTTCCTAAAGGCCCCAGCAGTTGAGGCGACACTGACCGAGGCCGCAGCTAAGAAGCTTGCCGCCAAGGTCCGTGCTGAAGAAGAAGAGAAGGAGCGCAAGTCACTGCTACAGCGTGCTTACCTGCCTGTTCTGAAGACAACTCAAAAGCGTCCGGTAATTACTTTGGTTGCTGCATTCCTAATCTTGATCTTCACTTTTGGTTTGGTGCCTTTCATCAAGACCAACTTCATTGGTAGCTCAGGCTCAACAAGCTTCAGCCTTGAGCAGACTTTGCCTTCAGGTGCAACTCTGGAAGAGAAGCTCATTGCTGCTGAAGGCACTGAGAAGCTGCTTCTCGCAACCAAGGACACAGTTGCTGTGACCACAACTATTGGTGGAACTAATGACAACAGAGTTGCCTTTGGTCAGAGCGCTAATGGTATTCAGATTCAGGTTTCAACTAAGGAAACTGTTGACGGAACTGTCTTCCAGAAGAAGATGGAAGACGAGTTCAAGAAGCACCCTGAACTTGGAACTGTGCTATTCCAGAGTGGTGGTTCGTTCGGTTCAAGCGGAAACGTTGACGTAACTGTCACAGCTAAAACCGATGAGCAGCTTCGTGCCGGTATCGCTAAGGTCACCGAAGTGCTTGATGGAAAGATCGACAATGTCGGTGACAAGATCACAACCACTCTTAGCGAGAAGCAGAGAACACTCAAGGTAACAGTTGATCGTGCTGCTGCTGCCAGAGTTGGTTTGAACGAAATCACAATATCGACTTTGGTTGCTGCCGCAATGCGACCACAGGCAATTGGCTCAATCAACATCGAAAACAAGGCAACCAGTTTGATTATCAAATCTGGTGACAAGCCTGCAACTGTTGCTGAAGTAAAGGCGATTGGTATTCCAACAGCTCTCGGTTACCTTCCACTTTCAAGATTGGCTGATGTTGAACTTGTTTCAGTGCCAACCACTGTGACAACTCAGGATGGTGATCTAGCTGCAACTGTTTCACTAACCCCAGATCCAAAGGCTAGCTTGACAGGCATCACTGCTCAGGTTGCTGCACAGATTGACACCATCAAAGATGACATGCCAACTGGTTCAAGCATCCTTCCTATTGGTGGAGTCTCAGCAGACCAGGCAGAATCATTTAGCCAACTTCTTCTAGCTCTTCTTGCTGCTATCGCGATTGTTTATCTGATCATGGTGGCAACCTTCAGAAGCTTGATTCAGCCGTTGGTGTTGCTAGTTTCAATTCCATTCGCTGCAACCGGTGCATTCGTTGCACTACTTGCAACCGATACAGCTCTTGGTCTGCCAGCTCTAATTGGAATGCTTTTGCTAGTTGGAATTGTTGTTACTAACGCAATTGTTCTAATTGACCTCATCAACCAATACCGTAAGCAAGGTATGCCGCTTGAGGATTCAATCATGAACGGTGCTCGTCAGAGACTGCGTCCTATCCTGATGACAGCTCTAGCAACCATTGGTGCTCTAAGCCCACTGGTTCTGGGTATCACCGGTTCTGGTGGATTCATCTCCCAGCCTCTAGGTGTTGTTGTTATCGGTGGTCTGTTCTCATCAACCATCCTTACCCTGATCATCGTTCCAGTCCTATACAGACTGATCGAAGGTCGCAAGGAACGTAAGGCTCTCAAGAAGGCAGCTAAGGCTAAGCCAGCGAAAGCTGTCAAAGCTCAGACTGCCTAGTCGCT
>RFNI01000126.1 GCA_009927245.1 Actinomycetota bacterium
AATCTTCTCAAGAACATCAGGTTGCTTCTTCAGTGCTTCATCGATAGCTGCAATAAGTGCACCATCGTCAGAAACAACTTCCAAACCTCTGTCCTTAACGATCTGCTCAGGGGATCCTTCACCTGCGAGAACTGCTGAAAGCACTTCTCTAGCGATGCGGTCATTGATCTTGCCTGACTCAACCAAGGTGGCAAGTTCTGCAACCTGCTTAGGTGTGATGTTCAGTTCAGAAACATCTTTGTCTTCTGCATTGGCAATACGAGATAGTTCACCGGCATACCACTTACGTGCAGCCTGTGGCTTTGCTCCATTTGCAACGGTCTCCTCGATTTGATCCAAGAGACCAGCGTTTACAACATCTCTGAATTCCATCTCAGCAAAGCCCCACTCGCCAGCTAGACGCTTACGTCTTGCTGCTGGGTTTTCTGGAAGTGCAGCTCTCAATCTTTCGATTAGGTCAGTTGAAGGCTTTACTGGCACTAGGTCTGGTTCTGGGAAGTAGCGGTAGTCATCAGCATCGGACTTAGGTCTTCCAGAGCTGGTTGCACCCTTGTCTTCGTGCCAGTGACGTGTTTCCTGAATGATGGTTCCACCGCCAGCAAGGATGTGTGCTTGGCGTTGGATTTCGTATCTGACAGCACGCTCAATTGATCGAAGTGAGTTGACGTTTTTAGTCTCTGTTCTGGTGCCAAGTTTCTCTTGACCGTGCGGACGAAGTGAAACGTTAGCGTCACAGCGAACGTTTCCTCTTTCCATACGAGCATCTGAAACACCAAGAGCTTTAACAATCTCTCTTATTGAACGAACATAAGCAGCAGCAAGTTCTGGGGCTTCTGCTCCTGAACCAAAGACTGGCTTGGTTACGATCTCAACCAGTGGCACACCGGCTCTGTTGTAATCAACGAGTGAGTATTCAGCACCCTGGATACGACCGGTAGCGCCACCGATGTGAGTTAGCTTTCCAGCATCCTCTTCCATGTGTGCTCGTTCGATTAGAACGGTGTATTTGTTACCGCTAGGGACTTCAACCTCAAGAGAGCCTTCGAAAGCAATTGGCTCATCGTATTGCGAGGTC
>RFNI01000123.1 GCA_009927245.1 Actinomycetota bacterium
TTGAGCATTGGCGTCATCCAAATACTTCTGTGTTTGCGCAACAGCTTCCTGATACTTACGCTGGTATTCCTTCTCAGCTTCAGCTCTTCTTGCTGTTAGTTCAAGATCTAGATCAATACGAGCCTGTTCTGAAAGCAAAGCTTCTGCCAGCTGCTCTTTAATTGGCTCAACCATGTTGCGCTCAAGAATAAGTCTGCGTTCAGCAAGGACTCGATCTGATTCGGTTGCCTTGACTTCAATGTCTCTCTTCGCAGTGGCGCGCATTCTCGCTACCTCTGTTGAGATAGCTCCTCTGATGCTTCCAGCTTCTCGCATGGCTTCATCGATTAGACGCTGAGCCTGGATTTTGGCTTTAGCCATGGTTTCGTCGTAGTCAGTCTTAGCTGAGTTGATAATTCTGTCTGCACGACGCTGGGCTTCAGCCACCAATTCGTCGTAGTAAGCCTGGCCATCGGCTCGGCGCTGTTCAATATCAGTCTCGATGCCAGCCAGAATCGCTACCCGCTCAGCCTCAGCGTCTGCAACTACTCGATTACCTAGATCTTCGGCAGTACTGAGGATTTGGGCTGCTTTAGCACCGACTCCGGCATAGCTTGGGGCTGTGTTCTCGGCTAACTGCTTATCAAGGTCAATTAGGCGATTTTGGGCCTCTCGGAGCTCCAGAGAGAGCTGATTATTGAGACCGGTAAGGTTCAATAGCTCTTTACGATAGTCCTTGATAGCGTCGTCTACGGCTCCACGCTCGTATCCGCGCACAGCGATAGGAAACTCGGTTTCGTCGGCTGCCAAAGGTGCTCTCCTAGGGCTTCGGTAGAATAGTACGGGCTGCCCCGCACCCCCCAAGTTTAGCCTGAATGGAGCCCAATGCGTTTTGTTATTGCCACGGTTCTCCTAATCAGTTCCATGGTCACCTTTGTAGTTGGCTTAGCCATCAAGGGGCCTTTTGAGGCTGCAGCGGAGAGCCGCCTGACATACAAGATCGAATCTCCTGACTCCTATGTCCTTATTCCTCACGAGACTTTGACCAAATTTGAAGGTGATGTCTCAGTTGAGGCTTCTGGAATCAAGAACATCTTCTACGCAGATGCCAGAGAGCAGGATATCCAATACTGGATTGGAACCTCCAACTTCCTAAGACTTGGGGTCAACCCAGCAAACCAGAAGCCGGTTGCACTTCCAATCAGAGCAGGGGGAACCAACGCAAGCCCGGTTGATAGCGACCTTTGGCGCAACCAGTTGGTTGTGAAAACTTCTCTGCTAACCAAAGTTGCAATGTTTGAAGACACTGGAGTGCTGCTAGCTGGAGATGGTTTCAATCGAGGACCGCAGAACATCAACATCATCTGGAAGACAGATCAACCGATTAACTGGCCGTTAGTGCTATTTGGTTTAGGCGCGGCATTTCTTATGGCTTCGCTCATTGTGAACTACCTAGGTTTTAGAAATATCAGAAAGCTTCGTGGCCCTAGACGAAGAATTCCTAAGGCTCCGACAGGACCTAAGTATCGAAGACGAATCAGAGCTGATGTTCCAAAGCGTGGAAGACGCGCAACCGGAAGAACTCGTTCAAAGCTTGCAATCCTGCCAGTTGGAATTCTGACTGTCTCCTTACTAAACGGTTGTGCTAATACCCAAGCAGTCGAAAACGCAGAAGTCACCACTCAGTTTGAGAAGGTTGGAGTTGTTGTAACAGACAGCCAGCTCCAAAGAATCGTAGGCGATCTAGCAACGAAGGTAAAGGCTGCAGACACCGACAAAGATTGGAAGGCCTTGGCCATTCGAGCGGCGGGTCCAGTTCTTGAAATTCGTAAGGTTCGTTATCTACTTCAGTCAAAGAGCAAGAAGATAAAAGCATTACCTGACATCGTTGCTAACCCTGTAACGGTTTCACTTCCAATGCAGCTCCCTGAAGAAGAAACAGCTTGGCAGCCGCGGACAATCATGTTGGTTACCAAGTCAGAGGAGACAACTCAAGGCCCACAATTGATGGTCTTGCAACAGCACAGCCCAAGAGAGAACTACAAACTCTGGTATTTGATTGATCTACTACCTGGCAATACTTTCCCTGAGGTGGCAGCTCAAGACGCCGGTGCGCTAACCGTTGAATCAGATAACGCATTCTTAGCAACTAAGTTAGACACTCTTCCGTATAAGTATGGAAATGTTTTGAACAAGGGAACATCGAGCACTTTTGCTAGGGAGTTTGATCTGAAGGCAGATAAGTTCTTTGAAGCTAGAAATGCAGATCAGAATGCTCAGAAGGAAGACCTAAAGAAGGTAAAAGCTACCATCTCCTTCCAACATGCACTTGGTGACAAAAACATCTCAGGTATGTTGACCTTGAAGTCGGGTGGACTAATTGCAGTTGCTATGACTGATACCTCCATCATCAAACCAACAGTTAGAGGATCAGCTGTTTCAGTTACCCAAGCAGAACAGAAGATTCTTCTCAATGCGCCAGGTAGCGCAACAGGTTTGAGCATTAAGTATGAAAACATGCTTTGTTCTATGTCCCTATTGCAGGTTCAAACCAGAGAATCAAACTTCTTGGTGCCTCGCAGGGAATCTTGAGCGTAAAGGCATTGCGATGAATACCCAGAATCCAGCATTTAGAGGGGCAGTAGACCTGTCGGCGCTGGCCAACAAGGTTGTTCAAGAAAAGCTTGAGCAGAGCGGTGTGAAGGTTGAGAACACCAACTCTCTGAGAGTTCCAGCATTCTCTGTTGAAGCAGAAGAAGGCGTAATCCGCCAGATTATTGAACTCTCTAGCGCGGTTCCAGTAGTAGTTTGTTTTTATTCACCAGCCGATGAGTCAAGCGTTTCTCTTGCGGAGAAACTAGACCGGTTAGTACTAGCAGCTGAAGGTCACTGGTTCCTAGCCAAGGTCAATGTTGTTTCCCAACTGAAACTAGCTGAAGCTTTTGGTGTTCTTGAGCCTGCAACGGTTGCGATGATTCTCGCTGGAGAACCTAAGCCATTATTCCAAGGTGATCAAGACGAGGCTGACCTGGCTGTATTCATGGACAAGTTGGTTGAAATTGCTAGGAGTCAAGGGATTAATGGTCAGCTAACAATCGGTGATGCCGTTCCTCAAGAACCAAAACTTAGTGCAGTTGAACAGGCAGCTCTTGATGCAATGGACACCGGTGATTTCAGCGCTGCTGTGAAAATCTATGAAGCTGAGTTGCAGGCTAATCCTGGCAACGAACAGCTGAGTGAAAGATTGGCTCAGGTTCGTTTAGTTGAAAGAACTTACCAAGGTGATGTTGAAGCTGAACTAGGTATCGAACCTAAAGATCACCTTTCCGCAATTAGGAAAGCAGATTTCTTCCTTGCTATAGGGGACGCTAATTCTGCTTTCAATCTACTCTTGGATTGGTTTGATAAATCGAATGCAGAAGAGAGAGCAACTATCTCTAAACACCTGCTTGAGCTATTTGTAGTTGTCGGTAAGAACGACCAGAGTGTTATCTCTGCTCGTAAGTTATTAGCAGTAAAGATGTTCTAAGGTGAGAGTTTATTTAGATAACGCAGCAACCACTCCGATTAGACCGGAGGTGCTTGAGTGTTACATCGACACTCTGAAGCTAATCGGTAATCCTTCTTCAGTTCACAGTTCTGGTCAACAGGTTAGACAGGTCTTGGAAGAAGCGAGAGAGTCACTCGCAAAATCTCTTGACTGTGACCGCAGTGAAGTTCTTTTCACCTCGGGTGGGACAGAGAGCGATAACCTAGCCATCAAGGGCATCTACTGGCAAAGAAGAGATGAAGATGCCAACAGGAATGTTGTCATTAGCGCAGGAACAGAACACCACGGAGTTATTGACCCAATTGAATGGTTAGAAGCACATGAGGTTGCAGAAGTTCAACTCGTTCCAGTTAACTTCGATGGTGAACTAGATCTTTCATGGTTAGCAAAGTACTTAGAAGAAAACCACAGCAAAGTAGCTTTGATTAGCTTGATGTGGGCTAACAACGAAACTGGCGTCGTCACAGATATCAAAGCCGTAACAACATTGGCTAACGCCTTTGGTATTCCAGTGCACACAGATGCAGTTGCAGCATTTGGTCATGTACAAACTAGTTTCAAAGAGTCTGGGTTGGCAGCGATGAGTATCTCAGCACATAAGCTCGGTGGCCCAGTTGGAATCGGTGCACTGATTGTCTCTAGAGCAACCAAGCTGGTCTCCATCATTCACGGTGGAGGTCAAGAGCGTGGCATGAGATCAGGAACCATGAACGCACCAGCTGCAAAGGCTTTTGCAATGGCTGCCGAGATTGCGGTTAGAACTCTTGATGAGGAACGAGCAAGACTTGCCGGCATTAAGAACACCTTGGTGGAGAAGGCTAAGACCATCAACTCTTCTCTAGGTCACACTGCTGAGAAGGCTGACACTCTTCCCAACATTGTTCACTTCACTCTTGCCGGAGGTTCAGGGGACTCTTTGCTCTTCCTGCTCGATCAAGATGGAATCTCAGTCTCAACTGGTTCTGCCTGTCAGGCTGGAGTCAACCGACCATCTCATGTTCTTATCGCTATGGGTAGAACTGAGGATGAGGCTAAGGGTTGCTTGAGGATAACTCTGGGTCATGAGAGCACTGAATCAGATATTGAAGCTCTTTTGGCTTCTCTTCCTAAAGCTATTGATGCCACGCTTAAGGCTGGTCTTAGTTCACAATGAGTGAGAATTAGAGCATGAAGGTATTAGCAGCAATGAGTGGTGGCGTTGACAGCGCTGTTGCTGCTGCACGCGCTGTTGAAGCAGGGCACGAAGTAGTTGGAGTTCACCTAGCTCTAAGCCGTATGCCTGGCACTCTAAGAACTGGTTCTCGAGGTTGCTGCACTATTGAAGACAGCATGGATGCTCAACGAGCAGCAAACCTAATTGGTATCCCTTATTACGTTTGGGACTTCAGCGAAAAGTTCAAAGCTGAAGTAGTTGATGATTTCATCAGTGAGTATCAGTCAGGTAGAACACCTAACCCTTGCATGAGATGTAATGAGCGAATCAAGTTTGCTGCTCTTCTAGAAAAAGCACTGGCTCTTGGCTTTGATGCTGTTTGCACAGGTCACTACGCGAGTCTCCTAACTGATGAAGAAGGAAACTTAGAGCTTCACAGATCTATGGCTTTAGCTAAAGACCAGAGCTACGTATTAGGTGTGCTAACTGCAGATCAACTAAAGCATTCAATGTTCCCTATTGGTCATACTGCAAGTAAAGATGAGATCAGAGCAGAGGCAGCAGCCAGAGGATTATCAGTTGCAGCTAAGCCTGACTCGTACGACATCTGCTTCATTCCTGAAGGTGATACTCAAGACTGGCTAGCAGAACGATTGGGTAGCACTGCCGGTGACATCGTAGATATGGATGGCAATGTCCTAGGTAATCACCAAGGTGCTCACGGTTTCACAGTAGGTCAACGCAAAGGTCTTCAACTGGGCAAGCCAGCAGCAGATGGTAAGCCTAGATATGTTTTAGCTGTTGATGTGAACAGCAACAAGGTTGTCGTTGGACCTCAGCAGGCTTTGGCGGTGATTGAGCTAAGTGGCGATCGTTTCACCTGGTGCGGAAAGCCTAAAGACAATGCTGAAGAGTTCTTTGATGCACATGTGCAGGTCAGAGCGCACGGCGAGCAGGTTCCAGCAAAGGTGGCAGTAGTTGATGGTGCCCTAGTCATGAGACTGGAAGATCCAATCCTTGGAGTTGCTCCTGGCCAGACAGCAGTTGTTTATCTAGGCACAAGAGTGCTAGCTCAGACCACAATTGACCGCACAGTCTCTGCAGTTGATGCCTTTTCCACAGGTTCGGCGAGTGCTGGCCCTGTCGGTCAGTAGCACTATTTAGGCTTGTTCAGTGCCCCAAAATCCCGCAGAGCGTATCGCTTACCTAGTTGATGAAATCAACAGGCATCGTCGTGCCTACTACCAGGAGAACACAGTCCTGATCAGTGATGCCGAGTATGACGCTCTAATGCAGGAACTTGAATTACTTGAGTCAAAGCATCCAGAGTTCATTACAGGAGATAGCCCAACTCAAAGTGTCGGTGGTAATGCCAATGAGACCTTTGCTCCAGTTGAACATCTTGACCGCATGTGGAGCTTGGATAACGCGTTTGACGAAGAGGAACTAACTGCGTGGGCTAATCGTGTTGAAGCAGATACCTTCCTATGTGAACTAAAGATCGACGGCCTAGCTATCAACTTGAGGTATGAAAATGGCAATCTAGTATCAGCTGCAACTCGAGGTGATGGAGTTGTTGGAGAAGATGTCACCAACAACGTAAAAACCATCAAGCAGATCCCGCAACAGCTTAAAGGTAAAGACCACCCTAAGGTTGTTGAGATTAGAGGAGAAATCTTCTTTGGTGTTGCTGACTTTGCAAAGCTAAACGAAGGTTTGGTGGCTGAAGGTAAAGCACCTTTTGCTAACCCTAGAAACTCTGCGAGCGGTTCGCTCAGGCAAAAAGATTCAAGTGTTACAGCAAGTAGACCTCTGCAAATGTTGGTGCACGGTGTCGGAGCTTGGCCTGAGGCACCACTAAAGAACCAGAGTGAACTGTATGAACTGTTGAAAAGTTGGGGCTTACCAACTTCAAACAAATACAAAGTGGTTTCAAGTGTTCAAGAAGTAGTTGAATACATCAACTCCTTCCAAGCGAAACGTCATGAACTCGAACATGAAATCGATGGCGTTGTTGTCAAAGTTGACTCGCTGCAGAAACAGCGTGACCTTGGATACACAGCTCGTGCACCTCGCTGGGCAGTCGCATACAAATACCCACCTGAGCAGGTAAACACAAAGTTGCTAGACATCCGTGTATCTGTTGGTAGGACGGGAAGAGCAACACCTTACGCAGTGGTTGCTCCCGTAAAGGTCGCTGGGTCAACAATTGAGTTTGCGACTCTTCACAATCAAGATGTGGTCAAAGCTAAAGGTGTTCTCATCGGAGACACTGTAGTGCTGAGAAAAGCTGGAGATGTAATCCCAGAGATTCTTGGTCCTGTCGTTGAACTTCGAACAGGTGCAGAGCGAGAGTTCGTCATGCCGTCTACTTGCCCTGACTGTGGCGCAAAGCTTGCTCCTTCATCTGAAGGAGATGTTGATCTCAGATGTCAGAACTCAGAACATTGCCCAGCCCAACTTCGTGAACGTGTTGCATACATAGGTTCTAGGGGAGTGCTGGATATCGAAGCACTTGGATATGTTGCAGCGGTTGCGCTCACTCAACCGGTTGACCCGGCAACAACACCACTCAAATCCGAAGCTACCTTGTTTGATTTGACGATGGAACAACTGCTACCTATTCGAGTCAAGGTGCTGGATCCAGACACAGGTCTTCCAAAATTAGATGAGAATGGCGAACCGAAGATTGTTGACTTCTTTAGGAAGAAGGGCAAGAAGGGGGACACCGAAGATGTCCCTGCTGAAGTTGCTATCAAACTTCTAAAGAATCTTGAAGAAGCCAAAACCAGGCCGCTTTGGAGAATCATCGTTGCCTTCTCAATTAGGCACGTTGGCCCTGTTGCAGCAAGATCACTAGCAAGCCACTTCGGTTCAATCGACCGCATCTTTGGAGCAACCGAAGCTGAGCTTTCCGAGGTTGATGGTGTTGGACCAATTCTTGCGAAATCTCTTCTTGACTGGATTCAGGTCGACTGGCACAAGAACCTAGTTGAGGCTTGGCGTAAGTCCGGAGTGCTTCTAGAGATTCCAGGACATGAGGGACCGGGTAAGAACCAGAGCGCTGATGGTGTGTTCTCAGGTTTGAGCATTGTGGTTACCGGAACTCTCGCCAACTACACCAGAGAGCAAATTGAAGAATTAATTATCTCTAACGGCGGTAAGGCTGCATCTAGCGTTTCTAAGAACACAGCTTTTGTTGTTGCAGGCGCGAATGCTGGTTCAAAACTAGCTAAAGCAGAGTCTTTGAATGTTCCTGTTATTTCAGAAGAGGAGTTTGCTCAGAAACTACTTGTTTGAGTCGTCAACTTCTGAGTTATCGAAGTTAACCATGCTCTCAGTTGACATCAGTTTGTCCATAGTTGCTAAGAACTCAGTAACCTGATCTCTTTCATCACTCAAACGTGTAAGTCGTTCGCGAGCATCCTTGATTGCGTTGTCTGCATATCCTTGAGCCTTGCGAGAGAGCGCTTCTGCTCTTCTACGGGACTGGTTGATTAGATCGGCAGCACGTTTGTTTGCTTCTTCACGAGTGTCATCTTGGAAGTCTCTAGCTTCTCTAGAAACACGCTCTGCTTCTGCAAGTAGTTCGCCTGCTCTAGCAGTTGAATCAGCAACAGTCTTAGCGCCTTCTTCAGTCATTGCCTGAGCCTGTGCTACAGCAGCCTGGTAAATACGAAGTGCTTCTTGCTCTGCTTCGTCACGGCGACCCTTGAGTTCTGCTTCTAGATCAATCTTTGCCTGAGTGGTTCTCTGGCTAAGTTCAGTTGCTAGTGCTCGAGCCTGTTCTGTCTCACGGTGAACCTGTGCTCTTAGTTCAGCGGCATATCTTTCACCATCAGACTTTAGAGCGGCAGCTTCGCGTTCTGCAGTTTGAATCTTTTCGCTAGCTTCTGCTTCTTTGGCAACAGCTTCCTGCATTAGGCTGCTGGCTTTACGCTCTGCCTCAAACTTAGATTCCTCAACCTTGATTTCAGCCTCTTGGATGATTCTGTCTGCTTTGTCCTTAGCGGTTCTAGTTAGCAGATCTGCTGCGCCCTTAGCTTCTTCACGAATACGAAGCGCATCCTGGCCAGCGTCATCAATCATCTTCTTGGCTTGCTCTTCAGCAAGACGAAGGGTTTGTTCGAATTGTGCACCTAGTGCTGCGTAGCCGGTTGCGCCACTCTTCTTGACCTGCTCGCGCAGGCTCTCAACCTCTGCCTTGAGGGCTGCAATCTCAGCTGCGGCACCTTCGTTGTATGTGCTTAGGTGCTCGTTCTCGGCACGCATCTCTTCAATAGTCTGGTCAACCTGAGCGCGGTCGTAGCCACGCATAACGATGTCGAAAGTCTCTTCTTCAGCCATTTGGGTTTCTCCTGCAAAAACTTCTCTAGCCCTAGATTCGGGCAACCAGACAAGTTTAGCCCAGTAATGATTAGGGCGTTAGTCCCGATATACTTGAACCAACACTCGTTAGAAGAGTTTGAGGAAAAAGTGTCTGAAATCACCCCCGAATTAGTTCGCCATCTGGCTGGCTTGTCCCGAATTGACCTAGATGACGCTGAAGTTGCCCGTTTTACCGAGCAATTAGGCGTAATTGTCGATTCTGTAGCAAAGATCTCGCAGGCCATTGACGGGAACACTCCTGCCACCAGCCACCCAATTCCACTGGCTAACGTCTTTAGGCCAGACGTGGTTGAGCCTTCACTAACCCAAGAGCAGGCTCTATCTGGAGCTCCAGACTCAGGTCAGGGTCGTTTCCGAGTCGCTGCCATCTTGGATGAGGAGTAAAGAGCATGTCAGATTTGATCAAGCTAAACGCCTCAGAGCTCGTTGACCTACTTGCCAAGCGAGAGGTTTCCTCAGTTGAGGTAACTCAGGCTCACCTAGACCAGATTGCCAAGGTTGGCGACGCTGTTCACTCCTTCCTACACATCAGTGGCGAGAGCGCTTTGGCAACAGCTAGAGAAGTTGATGCCAAGCGTGCAGCAGGAGAGAAGCTTCCAGATCTAGCCGGTGTCCCTATCGCTGTGAAAGATAACCTCACCACGACAGATGCCCCGACCACTGCAGGTTCGAAGATTCTTGAAGGTTGGATTCCTCCTTACGATGCAACCGTAGTTACCAAACTTAGAAACCAGTTGCTTCCAATTTTGGGTAAGACCAACCTGGATGAATTCGCAATGGGTTCTTCAACAGAGTTCTCTGCATATGGACCTAGCAAGAACCCTTGGGATCTAGAAAGAATCCCTGGTGGTTCTGGTGGTGGTTCATCTTCTGTTGTCGCATCATTCCAGTCACCTCTAGCTATTGGTTCTGACACCGGTGGTTCAATTCGTTTCCCAGGGGCAGTTACCGGAACCGTTGGAATCAAACCAACCTATGGTGCTGTTTCTAGATATGGATTGATTGCTCTTGCTTCTTCTCTTGACCAGATTGGTCCAGTAGCTAGAAATGTTCTAGACGCTGCCTACCTACAAGATGCAATCGCAGGACATGACCCACACGACAGCACTTCACTTCCTGGTTCGCTGGGTTCAATGGTTGAAGCAGCTAAGCGAGGATCGCTAAAAGGAAAGCGCGTTGGTCTTATCAAGCAGCTCTCTGGAGATGGATTCCAGCAGGGTGTTCGTAACCGTTTTGCAGAAGCATTGACACTGATTACCGATGCAGGTGCTGAGATTGTTGAAGTTGATTGCCCAAGCTTTGAATATGCAATCGATGCTTACTACCTAATCCTTCCTGCTGAAGCGTCAAGCAACCTGGCAAAGTTTGACTCTGTTCGTTTTGGTATGCGAGTAGCACCTGAGGGAACACCAACAATTGAACGAGTAATGGCCGCTACCCGTGAAGCAGGTTTCGGTCCTGAAGTAAAGCGCAGAATCATTCTTGGAACTTACGCTCTATCTTCTGGCTCATTCGATAAGTTCTACGGTGCAGCTCAGAAGGTTAGAACTCTTATCCAGCGAGACTTCGATGCAGCTTTTGCTAAGGCGGATGTTCTAGTTTCTCCAACAGCTCCAACTACTGCGTTCAAGTTTGGCGAGAAGGTGTCCGATCCGCTGGCTATGTATTTGAATGACATCGCAACCATTCCTGCCAACCTTGCGGGTATCCCTGGAATCTCTGTTCCTATCGGTCTAGCTGATGAAGATAACCTCCCAGTTGGTATCCAGTTCCTAGCTCCGGCTCACGAAGACGCGAGATTGTATGAAGTTGGTGCTGCTCTAGAGGGAATCCTCGAAGGTATTTGGGGTAAGCGCATGATGGACTTCGCACCAGAACTGAAGGTGAACTAATGGCTAAAGCAAACTTGATGGATTACGAAAGGCTCTAGAGCTTTTTGAGGTTGTTATTGGTCTAGAGGTCCACGTTGAGCTAAACACCAACACCAAGATGTTCTGTGGTTGCCGCAATGACTTTGGTGATGAACCAAACACAAATGTCTGTCCTATCTGTCTAGGTCTACCTGGTTCACTTCCTGCAGTTAACGGCAAGGCTA
>RFNI01000035.1 GCA_009927245.1 Actinomycetota bacterium
AGGAAAATCAGAATGATGATAACTGCAAAGAGAAGACCTAGTTCTCCTTCGTGGATAAGGTCATCAATTGACTTCTCAACAAATGGTGCTTGGTTGAATGTTTCCTTGACTGTTACATTGCCACCAAGTTTTGTCTTTAGCTCTTCTTCCAAAGGCTTGATTGCCTTAGAGATTGATACAGTGTTACCTTCTTGAGTTTTGGTAATTGAGATAGCAAGAGATGGCTTGCCATCAACTCTAGAAATTGAATCAACAGGTGCTAATGCGTATTTAACACTGGCAACATCGCCAATGGTCAGTAATCTTGCACCAGGCACTGTTGATTGAAGAGGAAGTGACTGCAGAGCTTCAACAGACTCAACTGGAGTTCCAACCTCGACAGTTATCTGTCCTTCTTTATCTTCAAGAATTCCAGCTGGGAAAACAAAACCGTTGGTTTTCAGAGCTGTAGTGATGGACTGGGCAGTTAACCCGTTGGCTGCAAGAACCTGCGGGCGAAGTGTTAGGTTGATTTGATAATCACGGATTCCAACTACCTGAACATCTTTAACTCCATTGACTTTATTGAAGAGTTGATCAGCAACGCTAGGGAGGATCTTTCCAATTTCTGCATTGTCACCAGTGTCTGAAGCAACGCTGAGAACAACTACCGGGATGCCACCTAACCCACCTGCGATTACATTTGGCTTGGCTTCGCTAGGAAGAGTTGACTTCACTGAGTCAACAGCGTTGTTTAGAAGTTCAGAAACCTTAGCTGAGGTATTGCCGTACTCAAACTCAACACGAACAGTTGAGATACCGCTCTGGCTAGTTGAAGAAGTAGTGGTGACACCTTCTAGGTTTGCCACTGAGTTCTCGATCACACGACTGATCTGTGAATCAACCACCTCAGGAGATGCACCTGGGTAGGTGGTTACGATCGCTGCCTGAGGGAACTCAAGAGAAGGGAAGAGCTCTTGCTTTAGTTGTCCAACGGAAATGAACCCAAAGACAGAGAGGATCACTGTGAAAAGGGCAATAACCGAACGGTTAGCAAGGCTTAATTTGGCAAGGCGAAACATCTAATCTCCAACTGGTTGTATTTATTTACCTAGGTAAATAATAACCGCTCTAGGTAGTTATTTCGAGTCTATCCACCCATTTTCTCGGCAATCCAGACCAACAGCTAAACCTGGCTAACACTTAGGTGCCCTGCGATACCCTCTTGAGCCTCAGCCAGAGGCCATTTGAAGCAGCCTCTCGGTAGACTTGAACCACATCTGGAGTGGAGTAATTCGTTGAACCAAGTTTCTTTTAGGTCTATTGAGTCCGAAGCTCTAGTCCCAGCACAATGGAAATCACTAGCCGATGGCACTTTGAGCGTCTTCAACATGGCACTGGTTGGTCTAGGGGAGAACTACCTTGCGGCATACCGCTTTGTTAGCGGAATCGACCTAAAACGAAGAATCGCAACCTGCATTCTCGATAAAGACTTAAACGTAGTTCCAGGCTCAGCCCAGCCTTTCTCAGACCACTTGAGCTTTGCCTCCGAGGACATATCTGAGCAGAGCAAAGACTGGTTTGCTGACCCGAGACTTTTCTCCCTTCGTGGTGACACATACATGATTTGGAATAACGGTCACACCGCAAATGAACCTAACCAGCAGTTCTTGGTAAAGGTCTCGAG
>RFNI01000043.1 GCA_009927245.1 Actinomycetota bacterium
GTATTAACCTGTGTCCTTCTGGATACAGGTTTTTGCACTTAAGTACCAATAGGCTCGAAGTAATACCCAAAGAAAGGTAAAGATCATGGCTTCAAATAAAACTGAGAAGCTTGCCAACAAGACAAGCGAAAAAGGTTTAACTAGATACAACTTCATTGCAGGTGTTTTGCACCTGGTTTCAGCAATCTCACTTTTTGCAATTCTTGCTCAGGTAAAGGTTCAGGGATACTTCCCTGTAACAGCTGACTGGATGCAGGGTCCTCCAGGATTCAAGGCTGGAGATGTTGTTGAAGGTTTCAAAATCGAGGAACCAGAGCACGTTGTGCTCTTCACCATCAACCTAGGTGGAGCAATCATTGCGTTCCTATTGCTATCAGCAATCTTCCACTTCGCAATCATCTCTCCATTCTTCAAGAAGAGATACTTCGATGGCCTAGCTAACACTCACAACTACTTCCGTTGGACTGAGTACTCACTATCTTCTTCAATCATGATCACCTCAATCATGCTGCTAAATGGTTTCACTGACTTTGCTGGTTTGATTGCAGTCTTTGCAGTTAACGCAAGCATGATTCTCTTTGGTGCATTGCAAGAGAAGTATGAGAAGCCAGGTAACGGTAAGGCTCTGCCATTCATCATGGGTTGTATGACCGGTGTTGTCCCTTGGATCATTATCGGTATCTCTGTCTTCCGCCCTGGTTACACCGGAGCGAACGAGATCCCAGGTTTTGTATTCGGAATCATCATCACTATCTTCATCGCATTCAACACCTTTGCTATCAACCAGGCATTGCAGTACCGCCAGGTTGGCAAGTGGAAGGACTACCTATTCGGTGAGCGTGTATACATCACACTTAGCTTCGTAGCTAAGTCACTGCTTGCTTGGCAGGTATTCTCTGGAGCTATCATTCCAGCACTGGCAAACAGCTAAATAAGTATTAGGGGAGTGGCGGTCGCTTACGCGGCCGCCACTTTCTTTTCGGGGAGGGTAGGCTGAGGACATAGATTCAAAAAGGGGGCAACATGTCTAAGGCCAAACAACTTCTCACTTACTCTGCATTACTGGCAGTTATATTGATGATCTTCACACTTCTTCAAAGGCCAGCTGAGGACGTATCGTCCTCAACATCAACTAATGATGGGAACATTAGGTTGATGGCCATAGTTGATGACATAAACAAGCTCCAAGCACGTGAGATTGTCGGTGTGATGGTCGACGAGAAAGAAGTATCAGTCAACCTTTGGATAAGTTCAGAACCCGGTCCAGAGCTATTTGGGTATCTCCAAAAATTTGATGTAAGAGGAAAAGGGCAGCCGTTTGTGAGACTCCATCGTGCTCCCTATACCTTGGACAAACTAAACCAAGCCAAGCAAAAGGTCACAGAACTGGTCGAGGATTCAAAGATCGAGGGTGGGGTAGTTCTTTCTGGAGTTTCTATTAGGCAGGATGGCGAAGGTATTACTCTCACCGTTGATGTCTCTAGCGCAACCCCAGATTCGCAATGGATTGCGAGCCTAGAGAAATACATCGGTGTCCCAGTTTTTGTTGATCCAAACAAAACCGATATTGATTTGTTGTGATCTTCGAGCGCTAAAAGCGTAATTAGCCAATTAGCTGAGCTACGCGCTGCGGAGATACTCCGAGCAATACAGCAATGTCTCTCATGGTTAGACCTTCGTCGCGCATTCTGGCAACTACTGTTCTAATCTCTGCTGATGCTTCATCTTGAAGTCTTTGAGCTTCCTGCATCTTTACTTTGGCAGTTTCTAGATCGCAGATGATGCCTGGAAGTTCAGCCTCGACTTTGATGACAACGTCACAAACTTCTTTGTTGCCCTTTTGCTCTTCTAGGGTTTTGATTCTTTCTACGACCATGTCTTTGCACTGGTCTAGGCGTCTAGCGGAGACGGTAAAACCTTCTGGGCCTGAAACTTCGGCTGTCCAGCCTTCTTGGGTGCGCTCAGCATGAACCTTGACTTCCATGGCTCTCCTCCCGACACGCAGTAAAGGGGGACTTGACTTATTTAGTCAAGTGGTGCTTTACTAATAGAAGTCTAAACCTGACTCACTTCTAAAACAATGATTTATCGAAAGGTTCCAATGAACATCTTCATCATCGTGGCAACATTCGCAGTTGCTGGTTTCGCTTCATATGCATTCACCAAGGCTGGTATCGACAAGCTAAAGACTTCTGATGCTGATCTACTAGCTCGTGGTTGGGGTTGGGTTTCAAAAGCTCCTAAGGGCACAACCAAATTCATCGGTCTAGCAGAGTTGCTAGGTGGACTGGGTGTAATTCTTTCTCCAGTAGCAGTTACCGTCTTTGACTTTGATTGGGCACTGCCACTAGGTATCGCAGCAGCTGCAGGTCTTGCAACCATCATGGTGCTAGCAAACCTAGTTCACATCGTTCGCAAGGAATTCAAGTACACATACAAGTCAGGTCTAATGCTTCTTGCTGTAACTGTTATTGCAACTGTGCTTTTGGCTCTATACCCAACAGCCTAAAGTTCTCTTCCAACGCCAGCCCTGGTTGCAGCTCTTCTTAGAGTTGCGATCAGGGCTGTGCCAGTTAATAGGATCAGCACACTTGTGTGATTGCTCTACCTAGATCCCAAACCAATCCACCAGTGACTATTTCATATTGAATAAATCGAGTGAGATTAGAAAAAAGTGCATCGCCTGGAACATAACTTAACTGTGTTCCAACTCCAGCTAGGTATGGCCAGTTCCACATGGTCATAAGCCCACCGTATATAAAGCTCGCCAACACTGAGTAACCAATCAACCAGGTGTTCTGTAGCCACCTTGTGTTACTTCTAGGAATAAGGCCTGCTCCTAAACCAACTAGTGCTGCACCCATCATCTGGAAAGGTAGCCAAGGACCGATACCACCGGTCAGTAGAGCAGACACCAGGATCGAACTTGCGCCAAGGATAAATCCGAAGCCACTACCAAAAACAAAAGCTCCCAGAATAATCAGGAAGAACGCTGTTTCAATTCCAGCAGTTCCCGCTCCAAGTAATCGAATAACTGCATTCAGTGCAATCAATACTCCAAGTAGAGCTAACTGCTTAGATGAGATGTCTCCAGTTGCAAATTCAATGAGAACCAGAATCAAGACAAGTGGCATTAAGACAATGAAGATGGTTTGAGCAAGCAGAGTCTCATCTTGCTCACCTGCTCTAATGAACAGTGGCCAGGTAAACATCAACAGGCTGGCTAAGCCAGCAATCGCGATACTGATGCGGGAGAGAATCAGGTTCATCGCTTCACCTGCTCGATGGTTATCAGTCCCGGTGTTGCGGTGATCTCGGCGATCTGGGAAGCTCTGGAACTTCCTGCTCCAAGAGCAACAATCGGGCTCTCATCGCTGACCAGAGTTCCATCAACAAGAGTGAGCACCCTGTCAGCGACCATGGCAACGAACTCGATGTCGTGGGTAGCTAAGAGGATGCTTCGGTTTGTCGCTCTAAGGTTCTTCAATTGTTTTGCCAGTGCTCGCTTGCTGCATAGTCCAGACCTCTGGTTGGTTCATCGAGGATAAGAACCGGTGCATCTTTGACTAGTTGCAGTGCAAGCACTAGGGCTAGCTGCTGACCAGCTGAGAGATCTCTTGAATGGATAGAGGTATCGATTCTTCCTGCCAGTTGCTGGAAGATCGATGCTGTTGTTCCAGCTGGCACTTCTGCAAACTCATCGGACTCGTGCAACTCATCTGCAAGCGACTGAAGGAAGAGTAAGTCTGCAGCTCGTTGCGGAACCATGGCTAAGAGATAGGCGAGCCTGAGGAGATAGATCTCTAGGGTCTTGTCCAAGAACACTAACTACACCTGAAGTTCTAGTTCCGCTACCTTGCAAGGCCCAGCAAAGACTGGATTTACCGGAACCGTTATCACCCATCAGCGCAGTGATCTGATTACCAAAGAGTTCAAAGCTTGAACTCTTGAGAGCCTGAACATTTCCGAAGCTAACAACAAGTTCTTCTGCTTTCAGAACTAAATTGTGAGGTTGATTAGCACTTAATGCTTGGAAGGTTGCCGGGGCTTCTATCCAGCGCTTGTTTGCTTCTGCATTTGATATAGCTAGCGGCTTCCAACCGAGCCTTTGGCCAAGTTCAATGATTGGGGGAGCGAACCTAGCGTCGTTGAACTGATCTTCAGGCTTACCCTTTGTGACAGAGCCGTCCCCGTGCACAACAAGAACTGAGTCAACAGAACCTAAGACTCTTGAGATCCTGTGCTCTGCGAGCAGAACAGTTACTGACTCCTCTTTCGCAAGTTTCTTCAAGATACTTAGAACCTCAGTCGCTCCATCTAGGTCAAGGGCAGAGGTTGGTTCATCCAACAGAAGAATCTTGGCTCCTGAGATTAGAGCTGCGGCGATCGCAACTCTCTGCTGTTGTCCACCGGATAGATTGGCCAGCGCTTGGTCTAATAGTCCTTCAAGGTTTAGCAGTTTACTCAGCCACTCAACTTTGTTTGCTATCTCTTCCTTTGGAATTGCCAGTTGCTCTGCGCTGTATACGATTTCGTCAAGAACTGTGTCAGCAACAAATGCACCTTCTGGCTGCTGGTTGACGTACCCAATTAGGTTTGCGAAGTCGTGTGGTTCGCGTCCTAGGTAGTCAACTCCGTTGATTAGTAATTGTCCCGAAATAACTCCACCGGTAAAGCTCGGGGCTAATCCATTGAGTGCTTTCAAGAATGTTGACTTACCACTTCCAGTTGGTCCACAGACCAGCACGAATTCACCTGGCAGAATCTTTAGATTTACTCTGCTTAGTTGAGGCTCTTCTGATTTCTGAGTGCCATCAGGCCTGAGGTAACTGAAGGTTAGGTTCTTGATCTCAATCATCAGGCAAACACCCCAGTGAAAGCAGCAATCAACATGAGAGCACTAAGGGTTAGAACAATTGCATCACCAAGTTGCCAACGCAGAACAATGTATTGAGTTCTGTTTACTCTTCCCGAAGATAACTTGAAAGAAATAAAAGCAAAGACAAAACCAGTTACCAAAACACTCAGGTCGATGAGTTGCGAAGCATTAGATATTAGGAGCATTGCAACACCAGCAACAATGAAAGTCAGAGCTAGGAATGTTGTGATTCGAGTAATCAATACATTCTTTCTTTTCGATTTCCTCGTCTGCCGAAACCTCTGGCTGACATACTGGCTGCAAGTTGCATAGATTGCTCGATTGTGTCTTCAAGTACTGGAATGACAATTCCTGGAATAGCTTTGATGCCTTTAGAGTGACCACGAAGGCCTCGAGATCTTCTAACCCTGTTGAGGCTTGTTATTAGTTGTGGTGCGAGGTTTATTGCAATTGAGATTGCAGTTGCAATCTCATAGAGGGCACCAGGAGTTGCTCTGAGCAGTTTTCTAGGGTTAGCCAGAGAGTTAGCCATACCAATAGCAAGAATGATTGCAGCTAACCGCAACCCATCAACTAACGCTGCCTTCATGGAAAGCACTGAGATTGCTCCAAGCAAATGAAGTGTGTTTCCAAAGCCTAGATCTATCGAGATAGAAGGAAGGCTTAGGAAGATGTCAGTTCTTGCGTCAGCAAGATTGAAAACAACTCGGAACAGAACTCTTAGAACTACAACAACAAACCCAAGAATTAGATAGAACCTAATTGAACGTGCCCAAGGGGATTCATCTCTACACAACCGCACGGTCGACATCGCTAGTGCACAAATTCCAAGTAAGACTAAAAGATTTGAACTCAGCGATGCAGATAGAGCTAGCGAGATACCAGCTAGCCACCAGGCACCTGGGTGAGTTCTCCCTGCTGAAAGCAGGTGATTTGGTTTAGTTAGTAGGGCAGACACTTGTCTTCGGTTTGTTTAGGGGAGGTTCTTCTAGATCCTCTGAAGGTAATTTGAAAAGCCAGGCCTCTGCTGTTCCACAGGCAGGCTTATGGGTAGCGGCACCCCAAGTGCTGTATTGCCAGTCGCTAGCTCCAGCAGCTGCCACGAAGTATGACCAGCTACCAACGGATGTGTCAGGCATGTCTCGGCAAGGTTCCTTGGATTCGGTAGGGAAGTTCTGGATTCGACACACAAAGCCAACCGGATACTTAGATGTTCCAGTAACTGACAGACCAGCTGCTTCAAAGAGATTCCAAGATGTGTCGCTGTAATTTGAAATGCACTTCTCTATTGCTTGCAGTTCACTTTCAGAACCAAAATCAACAATTAGCGAAACGCCTTCAGTTTCACATTGACCATCTACAACCACAACAGATGACTTAGGGGAGTCAGTCGGATTGCTATCGGGTTGCAACCATTGATTGACTGCAAACCCGATAGCAACTAAGCCGACTATGCCCACCAGGCTAAGTCGAACTAACAAGCGCATTAGTTGTTAGTTGACTGCGCGGTTCAACACATCAGCAAAGCTGAGGTGTGAAAGTGCAAGAAGTGATTGAGCGGTACTAAAGGTGTCACTGCTTGGGTCAGTCCAAGGAGCAATAACTCCGCCATCTTCACTATTGATTCTTGACTTCAACCAATCGTGACCCTTCATTGAATCAATCCCGAGGCTGTTCATGGCCATGATTCCGTAAGCGGTACCGCTAATGTCAACATCACCATATGCATTCCAGTGGTTTTCATCAACCATGGTTCCAAGAATGAATGCCTTCGCTTTATCGATTGCATTTTCTTTAGCCGCTTCATCAGATTCGCTGCCAGTTCCAAGGATGCCTTGAGAGACATGATTGCAAATGAAGTCACATCGGTTGCGGTTTCAGTTTGGGTATCGCCCTGGGTGTATTTGTATCCACCGCTAACTTCAGCAAGAGTGGTTAGCTTCAATGCAACTGTGTTTGCCAATTCTTTTTCACTTTCAGCAAGAAGAGCAA
>RFNI01000033.1 GCA_009927245.1 Actinomycetota bacterium
ATGCTCCAACAATGAAGACACCAGCACCCAACATGAATAGGTTCAGCGCGAAAAGGGAGAACAGGATTCCAAGTGCTGAAGCTAGGGATGCCCAGATCATGGCTTTGCGTTCACCGATGGCATCAACGATCTTGGCTGCCGGAATCTCTGCGCAGAGCCTTCCAATCATCAAAGTTCCCGTTACAGCACCCGCTGTTGCTAGATCTGCACCTAAGCCAATTGCGCTAGCCGGAATGCTTGGCAGAATTCCGTATTCAGCTGTTGAGAAAAGGAAAGAAGGTAGGAAAACAGGCAGCACTAGTTTGCGCTTGGAAAAGGTTTCCTTGGATTGGCTCACCGCTCAATTATCCCCCAGTGGCCACAAGCCACAGCACTCAAAGCTAAGGCGCTTAGACTAGAGAACATGTCCGAGCTTGATTTGTCTTTAGAGATAAGGCAAATCCGTAGCATTTTCGCCACCATTGCTGAAGTTACCGACCTCCCTAAATTAGAGATCGAGATCGCTGAACTCGAGAAAGCTGCTCAAGTTCCAAACATTTGGGATGACCCAGAGTCAGCACAGAAGGTCACCAGTGCACTCTCTCGAAAGCAGGCTGCGAGAAACAGAATCCTTGAATTTCATCGTCTCGATGATCTTGAAGTTTTAGTTGAATTGGCCAACAGTGAGGAAGATAAGTCAGCGGCTAACGAGGCAACGGCAGAGCTAGAAGCACTTAGAAAGTTAGTTGCCGAACAAGAGATTCAGACATTACTAAATGGTGAGTATGACTCTAGAGCTGCAATCATCACTATCCGCTCTGGAGCCGGTGGTGACGATGCCACTGACTTTGCCGAGATGTTGATGAGAATGTATTTGCGTTTTTCTGAGAAGCAGGGCTGGCCAGCTCAGGTCTTGGACACTTCATTTGCAGAAGGAGCGGGAATCAAGTCAGCAACTTTTGAAATCGATGCTCCTTATGCATATGGGCAGTTATCTGTTGAGGCTGGAACTCACCGTTTAGTTCGAATGAGCCCTTTCAATTCGGCAGGTAAGAGACAGACCAGCTTCGCTGCTGTCGAAGTTGTTCCACTAATCGAA
>RFNI01000151.1 GCA_009927245.1 Actinomycetota bacterium
GACCAGATGCGTTCATATGTTTTAGCTCCTTACCAAATGGTCAAAGATCTAAGAACTAACTTTGAAGTAAATAACCCAGATGCAGTATTTGATGGCGATCTCGCTGGATTTATTGCTGCTGGTATTAGATGGCGTAAAACCGGCTCTAATTAGGGCCATTGCTTAGACACGAGCCAGCCAAAGCCTAGGTATTTCCTTTGGCAACTTAGGCTAAAACATAATGATTTCCATTTCTTCTGTCTCAAAGCAATACAAGGGAGCACCCCGTGCTGCCCTTGAAAACGTCTCACTCGAAATAGACAAAGGTGAGTTCGTTTTCCTAGTTGGAGCTTCTGGTTCAGGTAAATCAAGTTTGATGAGAATGATCCTTCGTGAGGATCTACCAACCAGTGGAAGTATTCACGTTTTGGGGGAGAACCTGATTGGTATCCCTAACCGCAGAGTTCCCACTTCAGAAGAAAACTAGGCGTTGTCTTCCAAGACTTTAGATTGCTACCGAACAAGACCGCGGCTCAGAACGTTGCCTTCAGTTTGGAAGTTATCGGTAAGTCGAGGGGCTTTATTGCTGAAGCTGTCCCAGACGTTTTGCGTCTTGTTGGTCTAGAAGAGAAAGCCAACAACCTACCTAGCGAACTCAGTGGTGGTGAACAGCAGCGCATTGCGCTAGCTAGAGCAATCGTAAATAAGCCCGCGATTCTACTTGCCGATGAGCCAACTGGAAACCTAGACCCTGCTACCAGCATTGACATCATGTCCTTGCTTGAGCGCATCAACCTATCTGGCACAACAATCGTTATGGCTACCCACGATCGCGGAATTGTTGACCGTGGCCAGAAGCGAGTTATTGAGCTAAGCCAGGGCAAGATTGTTCGCGATGCTAGAGGCGCAAGCTATGGAGTCGGCGAATGAGATTTAGCTTTGTCTTTAGCGAAATGGGTATTGCGATTAGACGCAACCTCAGCATGGTCATCTCTGTAATTCTGGTTACATTTATTTCCCTTACCTTTGTTGGAACTGCAGGATTACTGCAGCAGCAAATTGGTTCGATGAAAACCTATTGGTATGACAAAGCACAGGTTGCTATTTACCTCTGCACTGAAACCTCACCAGCTGAAGTTTGTCCTCAGGGTGAAGCAAGCCAAGATGTTCAAGACACCGTTACTGAAAGATTGAAATCAGCGACCCTAGCTGAATACATCGACAAGTATTACTTCGAGAACCACCAGCAGGCTTACGAGACTTTCCAGGAAGAGTTCAAAGACAACTCTGTGGCTAAGTATGTGAAGCCTGAGCAGTTGAACGAGACCTTCTGGGTTAATTTGAAAGACCCAAACCAGGCTCCGATCATTATTGAAAGCTTCAACGGGTTATCAGGTGTTGAAGAGGTAAAGGACCAGAGAACCTACCTAGATCAGATCTTCAGCATTCTGAATATCGCAAGCCTCGCGGCACTTTCTATTGCTGCCCTAATGCTCTTCTCAGCGGTGCTGCTAATCTCAACCACCATCAGACTCTCAGCTGTTATGCGCAGAAGAGAGATCGGCATCATGCGTCTAGTTGGTGCAAGCAATTTCTATATCCAATTACCGTTCATCCTCGAAGGCGTTGTTGCTGGTGTGATTGGAAGCCTTCTAGCCGGTGGGGCCATCCTAGGTATTGTCCAGGTCTTTGTTCAGGGCTTCCTAGCTACCCAGTTGCCTTTCACTAGTTTTGTGGGAATTCCTGATGCTCTAGCCCTACTTCCTCTGCTAGTACTTACCGGTGGTGGACTAGCCGCTATCGCAGCTGCTTCTGCCATCAGGAGATATTTACGGGTCTAACGGTTAGACTGGGGGGCTGTCTAGATTATCTAGAGAGTTCAACCTAT
>RFNI01000032.1 GCA_009927245.1 Actinomycetota bacterium
GCAGTGCGGGTGGCGATGACAGAAAGAAACCTGCTGGCGCAGAGCGCCGCAGTGGAGCTCGTGAGGAACGCCCTGAGTGGCAGACTCGCGTAGCTCAGCCTATCCGTGATGATGCACCTAAGTCGCCGATGATTCCTGATGAGATCACCGATCAGGACCTCGAACTCGGCATCAGAGTTCAACTCAAGACTCTTACTGCAGAGAACGCAGAGTGGACTGCAAGACATTTAGCGATGGTTAGCCTGCTGCATGAGCAGGACCCAGAACTGGCTCACCTACATGCGCTAGCTGCTGCCAGGAGAGCTGGCCGCATCGCAATTGTGAGAGAAACACTGGGCATCACTGCATATCAGGTAGGGGATTACGGTTTAGCGATTCGTGAATTGACTACCTATCGTCGTCTATCAGGTTCAAATGACCAGTTACCAGTAATGGTTGACTGTGAGCGCGGCCTTGGTAGACCACAGAAGGCTCTCGAATTGGGCAGGTCTGTGGATAGAAATACCCTGCAACCTTCAGTCAGGGTTAACCTTGCTATTGCTATGTCTGGTGCTCGTTTGGACCTAAACGAGACAGATCTAGCACTCGCAGAACTTGAGATTCCAGAGCTAGATCCAACAAAAGTTTTTGAATTTTCCACAAATCTCTTCCGCGCGTACGCAAATACCCTTATTATTGGGAACAGAGAAAGTGAAGCAAAAACTGGTCAGAACTAGCAGACCGAGCAGAAGCCCACTTTATCGGGAACAACAACCCCGAGAATGAAGTCTTCTCAGTGATTGAGGAGATACAGATTCCCGAGGTGTCCAGATCGGCGCGGCCTTCAAAATCCCAGCATGATGCCGCAGCTAGGACACCTCGGGATCCTTCCAGCCGTCCTAGACCTAAGTCCGACGATTCAGGTTCAGACGAGAGACCTAAGCGTCCACCATTTACTGGCGGTCAACGAAACAGCGGACCACCTCCTAGAGGCGGCTTCAAGCCAGGTGGTGGCAAAGGCTTCGGCGGTCCACCAAAGGGTCGCAGCAGAGGGCCAGGTCGTGGTCGCTAATAACATCTGGGGTCACTACGACCTTTGTTAGCTGATCTTGACGGAGTTATTACGAGGGGCAGCACGCAATCACTGG
>RFNI01000116.1 GCA_009927245.1 Actinomycetota bacterium
AAGTAGTTCCGCAAATTCTGTTCCAGCAAATTGGTCTAAAGCAGATCTTTGGGCAACTGCCGACTTCAAACGAATCTGATCGGCTTGACCATGCACTACTACAAGCTGCTCTCCCAGTTCACTAAGCAAACCAATAGGTGCACTTCGTCCACCAATGATTGCTCGGGACTTTCCATCAGTTGAAACAGTTCTGGCAAGGATTAGTTCGCCGTCTTCAACTAAGCCACCTGCATCGGTGGCTCTAGTTATTACCTCCTGATTAGTGCTTAATTTCCAACGACCTTCAACGCTTGTTTGCGAAGATCCTTTTCGAACTGACCCAGCATCTGATCTTTCACCAAGAAGAAGTCCAAGAGCTGTCAGAACCATGGTCTTACCAGCACCAGTTTCACCGGTGAGGACAGTTAATCCTGGGTGGAAACTTAGAGTTGCATCTTGGATTACGCCAAGGTCTCTAATTTGTAGTTCTTCAATCATTGTTCAATCAAATCTTTGAATAACAGCTACTCGGCTGGTTGCTCTGGACCGCGCCAACCTGTTACAGGCAGTGAGAACTTACGAACGATACGGTCAGTGAATGGGCCTTGTCTAAGTCTTGCCAGTCTCACCGATTTCTCAGATCTACTAACTTCGACTCTTGCACCAACTGGAAGATCATGGGTTCTTCTACCGTCGCACCAAAGCACACCTGTTCCAGCAGAACGTTCTAGAACTTCAACAGCAAGTAGTGAACGCGGGCTAATGACCATAGGTCTTGAAAAGAGTGCGTGAGCAGATAGTGGAACTAACAACATAGCTTCAACACTCGGCCATACCACAGGGCCTCCTGCGCTGAACGCATATGCAGTTGAACCAGTTGGGGTTGCCATGATGACTCCGTCACAACCAAAACTAGATAGTGGACGACGATCTATTTCAACAACTACTTCGAGCATTCGCTCGGCAGCGCTCTTCTCAACGGTTGCTTCATTTAGAGCCCAGGTGCGATAAACCTCGTTACCTGCAACAAGTACTCGAACATCAAGAGTTAGACGTTCCTTGACTAGATAGTCTCTGGCAACAACACGTGCGACAGCATGAGATAGACCTTCACGTTCGCTCTCTGCTAGGAAACCGACGTGACCGAGGTTGATACCCATGAGCGGAGTTGCACTCTCTCGAACAATCTCGGCAGCTTTGAGGATTGTTCCATCGCCACCAAGAACCATTACTAGTTCTAGATTGTTTTCAGGGATGTCGGTTCCAAGTTTGTGGACAGCACTCAAGAAATCTGAATCCATGGACTTAGCGGCTAGAAATTCTTCTATCTCAACAACCTGAGCTGGAGTCATTACTGGAATCAGCTTTGCTGCCACCAGTTGCTCAACAGCTTCAATCGTCGATTCAACAGCTTCAAGACGGCCGGTGTGTGTGACCAGCAAGACATAGCGTTGCTCAGACATACTCAGCCTCCTTCTACTTAGACTCGCTCTTTAGCCAGTTCATCAATTCTGCCAGACCAGTCGATGCTGTGGTTAGTCTCCACAGCACTTAGCCAGACCAAGAACTCAATGTTTCCATGGGTTCCAGGCAGTGGGGATTTGATAAGACCCTGAATGTTGAGACCAACAGCCTTAGCCTCGTCTAATACCTGTCTAATCGCACCTGCTCGTAGCCTGTGGTCATTGACGATCCCAGAAGCATCAAGGGATTTCTTACCTACCTCAAACTGAGGCTTAATCAGAAGAACAAAGTTGGCATTAGGTGCAACAGCTTTCATCTGAGCCAGCACCAGAGTTAATGAAATAAAGCTGAGATCCGCAACAACCAACTCGATGGTGCTTGGCTCTAGCTTTCTATCCAGTCTCTTGCCGACAACTCCTGCAAGAGTCTCAGGAGAAAGCTCTCGGGCGTTGAAGTTCTCAATGTTTATGACAAGGCGGTTATCCAACAATGGTTCAGCCAACTGTGAGTGACCGACGTCAAGGGCAATGATCTTAGATGCTCCGTAGCGAAGCAACACATCTGTAAAGCCACCGGTAGAGGCTCCGACATCTAGACAGATTTTGCCGACGACTTCAATTTCAGGGAAAGCATCCAGCGCTGCAGCAAGTTTGTGTCCAGCACGAGATACGTAATCAATCGCTTCAAGGACAACTAGTTCTGCATTAGGGGTAACGGGTTGAGAAGATTTTCTTGCTTCTCTGCCGTCGATGAATACTCGACCTGATTCAACAAATGATGAGGCTTGGTTACGAGATCTAGCTAGACCTCTATCAACTAAAGCAACGTCTAAACGAACTGAGTTCTCGTCCAATTTATTGCTCAGTCGATTGCTCAGCAGCAGCGTTTAACTGTGCTTCGAGCTTTTCACGAAGTGCAGAGAAGGCGGCAGGCTGCTCAGCAAGATCTAGGTTTGCAATTCTTGCCAATTCTGTTTCTAGTTCTTCTAATCTGTCGCTCATCTATGCCTTCGTTTCGTATAGTGCACTCTGCACATCAAGAAAATGTATGTGCTTGCCTGAATCCCAAATCACTTTTGCTGCTGCTCTAAGCGCTTCGATTGAATAAGGATTACCTTCAACAACCATAACTTTATCGCCTAGCAGTTCAACGCTAACTTCCCCACACCGCCAGCCACGCTTGGTCTGAACAGGTAGAACATAGTTATCTAGGAGATCCCTGAGCGTCTCCAAAACAAACTTTGGACGTTCATCAAC
>RFNI01000030.1 GCA_009927245.1 Actinomycetota bacterium
CAATTGAAGAGAAGCTTGTTTCAACCCTTAGAACTAATGGTTGGAAGCTGGCCGGCTAAATGCATATCGTTGCCATCGATGGCCCAGCAGGTTCAGGTAAATCAAGTGTTAGCAAAGCAGTTGCTAGAAAGCTTGGCTTTGGCTATCTAGATACCGGGCTGCCTATCGAGCACTTACCTGGAAACTATTTCTGAGTCACTGACTGCAAGTGACATTGATAGTTCATTCCTAGAATCAGCTTTCAACTACCAAATCTCCCTAAACCCAGATGACTACTGGGTCAAAGTGGGAGAAACAGATGTGACCTACGAAATCAGAGAAACCCGCATCGGGGAGCGAGTGAGCGAGATTGCCCAATTACCAGTGGTTAGGCAATACATGCACTGGATTACCCATAACCTCGTTGAGAACTCAGGTTTTTCAGGGGTGGTTGTTGAGGGGAGGGACATTACGACAGTTGTCTATCCTGAAGCTCAAACAAAAATTCTGCTAACTGCCTCAGAAGAAGTTAGACTTAGAAGGCGTTCTGCAGAGCTCCCTGAAGGCATTTCAATTGCCGAGCAAATCACTAAACGAGATCAAAACGATGCGAAAGTAGTCGATTTTCTTTCTCCTGCCCCTGGTGTTGAGTTGGTTGATTCTTCAGAGCTTGATTTTGACTCAACCGTTGAGGCAATCATCGCAATTATTGAAAGAACTAAGTAGGGAACATGGAAGACCAAGACTTCAATGCGGATCCGGTCGATCCTGAGTTTCTAGACCGTTTGAACTCGCTCTCAACCGAAGAGGAAGAAGCTCGCGTTCGAGCACTTCGAGTCGGGCTATCTGAATATGACCTAGACGAAGAAGATATCCGCGTCCTAGAAGAACTCAGCACAGCTGATGGCCAGCCAGTATTGCTTCCAGCACTGCCAGTGCTAGCAATCGTTGGTCGACCAAATGTTGGTAAATCTGCTTTGGTAAACAGAATTATTGGTAGACGTGAAGCTGTTGTTGAAGACAAGCCAGGTGTTACCCGTGACCGTGTTCATACAAGGCTGAATGGAACGGACGTAAATACACTCTCGTAGACACCGGTGGTTGGGAACCAGATGCCAAGGGAATTGATAAGTCAGTTGCCATCCAGGCTGAAATCGCTGTCGAACTTGCTGATGCAGTGCTATTCGTAGTTGATTCAACTGTTGGACCGACTGCAACTGATGAGCGAGTTGTAAAGATGCTTAGAGCAAGCAAGAAGCCAGTTCTACTTCTTGCCAACAAGGTTGATGACGAAAGAGGAGAGGCAGAAGCTGCTGCTCTCTGGTCACTTGGTCTGGGAGAGCCACATCCAGTTTCAGCTCTGCACGGTAGAGGTGTTGCAGATGTTCTAGACAAGGTGATGGAAGTTCTTCCTGAGGTTTCTAATGTCGCTAAGCAAGAGTTTGGTGGACCACGAAGAGTTGCAATCATTGGTAGACCAAATGTTGGTAAGTCTTCACTTCTAAACAAGGCTGTTGGCTCTGAGCGCGCAGTTGTAAATGATCTAGCTGGAACCACTCGTGACCCAATCGATGAGCAGGTTGAACTAGGCGGCAAAGTCTGGCGCTTTGTTGATACCGCTGGTATCAGAAGAAGAGTGCACCTAGCTCAAGGAGCAGATTTCTACGCATCACTTAGAACAGCAGCTGCTCTAGAGCGTGCAGAAGTAGCGGTAGTTGTTCTTGATGTCACTCAGAAGATCAGCGAAGGCGATATCAGAATCGTAGACATGGCTCTGGAATCAGGTAGAGCTCTAGTGCTTGCTTTCAACAAGTGGGACAGCCTCGATGAAGATCGCAGAGAATATCTAGAACGTGAATTGAGCAAGATCTTGCTCACGTTGACTGGGCACCTCGGGTAAACATCTCAGCTAAAACTGGTAGACACCTTGAAAAGCTTGTTCCTGCCTTGGAAGTTTCACTGGACTCATGGGATACCAGAATTCCAACCGGAAAGCTCAACGCTTTCATTCAGGAACTAGCTATGGAATTCCCTCACCCTGTTCGTGGCGGTAAGCAACCTAGAATTCT
>RFNI01000028.1 GCA_009927245.1 Actinomycetota bacterium
GACTAGGCAGTATGCACCTTTAACGTTAGGAAGTAGTTCTAGAGCGGTTGCCTCTAGAGTGTGATCCATATCCCCTGCAAGTAGTGCCGTCAGCACTGCAGTATCGGTAGTGTTACCACCAGTAATTTCATTCTGAGCTTGATCTGGATATTTCTCAGCCAACATGTCCATTAGGTCTCTGGTGTTGGTGAGGTTACCGTTGTGACCTAGAGCAACTGTTCCAGAAGATGTTCTGCCAAGAGTTGGTTGAGCGTTACGCCAAGAAGAAGAACCGGTAGTTGAGTAACGAGTGTGACCAACAGCAATGTGACCAACTAGAGCTTCTAAGGGATGACTCACTAAATACTTGAGATACCAAACCCATGTCTTTATAAACAAGAATCTTCTTGCCATCAGAGGTTGCAATACCTGCAGATTCTTGACCACGGTGCTGCAGAGAGTAAAGACCAAAATAAGTTAGCTTCGCAACTTCTTCCCCTGGAGCCCAAACTCCAAATACACCACACTGATCCTGCGGCCCTTTTTCATTAGGCAGCAAATCATGATTTAGTAGTCCATCGCCTCTAAGCAAGGGCAGGGTCCGTCTCTAGTAGTGGGGCGGGTTGTTACCTAAACCTGAGGATTTTCTCCCCAAAATCATTGCGCAACGAGACCAGTTTAGCGGCTAGTTCTTGCTAACTTTTGATGCCTGAGCATCCTTTGCTCTGCGGTTAGAAATGAAGTCAACTACGACAGCGATAACCAGCCCGAAGCATGCTCCAGCACCTAGGCAATAAACCAAGAGCTGAGCGATAAAGCCAGGGGTCTTGCCATCAGGGTTATCAATAGTCAGAGACAGCGCAATGGCTATAACAGCACCTAGCAATAGCCCGGTTAGAGAGAAGGGAATGAACTTAGGTGCACGACGGATTTTGACCGTCTCTGTTTTAGCGTTTGACATGCTTTAAGGCTAACGGTAATACTTCAGCAAGAGATGCTCTAACCCCACTTGCGCTTACCTTGTGCTCAGCTAGAGCCTGATCCCAGGTCAAGTTTCCAAGAGCTAGGTCAAACCAAACCTTTGGACTGATCTCGACCACATTAGGAGGAGTTCCTCTAGTGTGCCTAGGCCCCTCGATGCATTGGGTGGCGCCCAGAGGTGGAACTCTAACTTCAACTGAGTTACCAGGTGCAACCTCAGCAAGTTCTTCAAGAAGATAGCGAACCGCCATCACAAACACAGGATCTGTTTCAGAAAGAGAATTACTGGCCTTGATGACAGCGCTGACTGCTTGCTCACCTTCTAGGTAAGGAATGCGTCTTCTAGCCATGTAAATAGGTTAGTTGTTGTAGCTGTGTATAGCTTCAGCAAGGCATCCCTAATACTGCCAAACTTCACCTGCTCGACTAAACGCATGGCTGGTTTAGCCAGAGATAGAACAAAACCCCCAGCGGAAACTGGGGGTTTTGTTTGAACCTCTTGACGAGGGCCGAATCGGAAGAAACGCTCCGAAACGTCTAGACGTTAGAGTATGCCATAACTAGTTTCTTTTTGAAATAGTTATGCACTTCCGGTTCGGCCCTCCCCTTGGTCCATGCCTTACGGGAGGACAACAAATGAGTAAAGCTCATATCGTTGTTCTGGTTCTGACGTTGGTCAAGATAGTTATTGTGATTATCGAAGCCATCATCAAGATCAGGTAGAACCAAGTGAGCCCTGGTGCCTAGAGCATCAGGGCTCACCCCATAAACTTGACCTAATGAAAATCTTGGTTTTAGGTTCTGGTGCGCGCGAACACGCGATTATCAAAGCGCTAATTAGAACTGGAACAAACCCAGAAAACATCACCTGTGCTCC
>RFNI01000198.1 GCA_009927245.1 Actinomycetota bacterium
AGGTAATGGTGGTATTGCCCAAGAGGTTTCCACAATTGCCATCAACCAAAATGACCCAGCAGCAGTAACAACTTGGTCAACCCAAAACTCAGTCGATCTTGTAATCATTGGCCCAGAAGCCCCGTTAGTTGCTGGGGTAAGCGATGCTCTAAGAGCAGAGGGAATCCCAGTATTCGGACCTAGTAAAGCTGCAGCTGCACTAGAAGGTTCTAAAGCTTTTGCTAAAGAGGTAATGGCTTCAGCCGATGTGCCAACCGGTATGGCTCGAAAGTGCGCCGATCTACCTGAAGTTGAATCTGCTCTTGATGCCTTTGGTGCACCTTACGTAGTTAAGGCTGATGGACTAGCTGCAGGTAAAGGTGTCATCGTCACAGAAGATAAATCTGCCGCTCTAGAACACGCTAAGACTTTTCTAGATCAGGGCATGCAGATTCTGGTTGAAGAGTTTCTTGATGGTGAAGAAGTTTCACTGTTCTTCCTAAGTGACGGTAAGACTGTTCTTCCCCTCTCACCCGCTCAAGATTTCAAACGTGCCTATGACAATGATGAAGGCCCTAACACTGGAGGTATGGGTGCATACTCTCCCCTGCCTTGGCTTCCAGATGGTTTTGTTGAAGAAGTGCAAGAACGTGTTGCAATGCCAACAATTAGAGAACTAGCAAGACTAGGGACTCCTTTTATTGGTCTCCTTTATTGCGGTCTTATTGTTACTAAAAACGGAATACGCGTAATTGAGTTCAACGCACGTTTCGGAGATCCTGAAACTCAAGTAGTACTCAGAAGACTCGTAACCCCGCTAGCTGGTCTATTGCACAAATCAGCAACCGGACAGCTAGCAACAGAGCTTGAACCGGAGTTCCTTGAGAATGTTGCAATCACCGTCGTGCTAGCAAGTGAGGGTTACCCTGTTAGCTCAGCACCAGATAGAGAAATCACTGGCTTAGAGATTGATGATGAGCACATCGAGATTGCACATGCAGCTACCAAGCTTGTCGATGGAAAACTATTTGCAACTGGTGGAAGAGTTCTTTCAGTTGTTTCAACAGCAAAGACTTTCCACAAAGCTCGCAAGCATGCATACAAAGCAATCGAAGACATTCATTTAGAAGGTTCTCACTATAGAACTGATATCGCTCTCAAAGTCGATGAGGGTAAAGATGACTAAGGCTATTGCTGGTTGGCACCACGTCTATAGTGGCAAGGTAAGAGATCTCTACGAGTCGGACGATGCAAATCTTTCACATTTGATTCTTGTTGTTGCCAGCAATCGAGTGAGTGCTTTCGACAGAATCCTCGAGCCAGAGATCCCTAACAAAGGTGCGTATCTAACTAAGCTACAAACTTTTGGTTTGAAAAGTTATCGATTCCAAACCACTTCTCTAACGAAGTCCCAGTTCCTCAAGAAGTATTGGGTAGAGCAATGGTCTGCAAGAAGCTAGAGATGTTCCCCATCGAATGTGTAGTTCGTGGATACATCTCAGGTTCTGGCTATAAGGACTACCTAGC
>RFNI01000227.1 GCA_009927245.1 Actinomycetota bacterium
TTAGGTAAGAACCTACTTGAGCGTGATCCTGTTGCCTGTAATCCAGGTCCTGACAGTGAACTAAACCAAGTACTTGAGGCTAAGAATGACTGACGCCTACGCACAATCAGGTGTTGATACTCACGCTGGTGACCTAGCAGTTGAGCTAATGAAGAAGTCCATCAAGTCAACCCTGAATGACAACGTTGTTGGAGGCTTTGGTGGCTTTGCCGGAATGTTTGATGTTTCATTTCTAAAGAGCTTTGATAGACCACTTCTAGCAACATCAACAGATGGTGTTGGAACCAAGGTTGCTATCGCTCAAGCAATTGATAAGCACGACACCATTGGTCAAGATCTAGTTGGCATGGTTGTCGATGACATTGTTGTAGTTGGTGCCAAGAGCATGTTTATGACTGACTACATTGCAACTGGAAAAGTAGTGCCAACAAGAATTGCCGACATTGTTTCAGGTATTGCTAAAGCCTGTGCTGAAGTTGGCGTTGCACTAATCGGTGGAGAAACCGCAGAGCACCCAGGACTACTAAAGCCAGATGAGTATGACGTAGCAGGAGCAGCTGTTGGTGCTGTTGAATACAGCAAACTGCTAGGACCTAACAAAGTTCAGGTTGGCGATATTGTTCTAGGTTTAGAGTCTTCAGGGCTGCACTCAAACGGATACTCACTGGTTAGAAAGATTGTTGCTGATAGCAAACTTGATTACACCAAGTCAGTTCAAGAGTTTGGCAACCTATCTCTAGGTGAAGCATTACTAACTCCAACACGTCTATACACAAGAGTCCTAAATACTCTCCTTGAAAGTGAACTTGGCTCAGCTGTGAGGGCAATGAGCCACATCACCGGTGGTGGTATTGCAGCAAACCTAGCCAGAGTATTACCAAAGAACACAACACTTGACGTTGAGAGAAGTAGTTGGAAGCCACTTGATGTCTTCCAGGTTCTAACCTCATGGGGCAACCTATCACTCAACCAGGTTGAATCAACTTGGAACCTAGGTTTAGGTTTTGCAGTAATCATCAAGGCAGATAAAGCAGCACTGATCCAACAGCACCTAAACAGCGCAGGAGTTCACACCTGGCAGCTAGGCATAGTCGAATCAAACGATTGCAGCCTAGAAGGATATATCCAAGGTGCTAAGGGTGTTGACGGTGGAGCTGTTCGCCTTGTTGGTAATTACTCCGTAGGGAACTGATCAACTACTGCAGGTTCAGCTTTAGCCTTTCGGCTTCTGATTACAGCAAAAGCTCCAAGCCCTAGTAGCGCTGCTGCAATTGCAGAGAAAGCAATAACTCCCGGCATATTAGATGCCGTGCTTTGATCACTAGTTGCATCAATCACAATCTTCTCGCCAAGATCACCCTTGAAGGTCACGGTGTTACCTGAAACAGTTCCGGTCTTGCTAGTAACTTTGCCAGGCAAAGTAATGCTTACCGTGATGTCCATGTTTTCAAACAGGTAAGAAGTTAGTGGATTAGATTTGTATTCCTCTAACTGAGTAGTGTCAATCTCACCATTGTTTAGGTTGATGGCACCAGAGACAGTAACTATGTCGCCATCTCTCTTGAAGCTCAACTCTTCACCGGTTGCACCAGTTGAGAATTCTGAGAACTTCTTTGGTTCGAATGTCACCTTAGTTCCGGTGTATTCACTGTCCTCATATGGCATGGTGGTTACACCTGGTTGGTCCTGACCAAGATCTGCAGTGTCTAGAGGATTACCTCCACCCATCAAACCCAAAGCTGAGTTACTAAAAGCAACAACCATGCTTCCCTCAACGGTGTCATCTTTGTTGACAGTTAGATCCATGTTGAACTTCATGCAACCCGAAGTGAATACTACAAATGTCAGTGCGATTGCGGCCATCAGTGACTTACGAAACACTGGTTCCCCCCTTTATAAGAATGTCGACTTTCGACAACTCCAAACTACCCTTTGGATAGGCAATATTGAGTAACTAGGAGATAACAATCTCTTGACGTGTTAGCCGAAGGGCAAGCCCTAATGCTGGCAGACTTTACGGGTACCCAACCAAGAGGAGTTCAGCCGTGCATGAAGAGCAAACAGTAGTTTCAACCCCAGAGAAGGCTAGCTTCCTAAAGCCCGTTATTCAGATTGCAGTAATGGTGACAGTAATTGTCAGCGCTATTCTGACTATTTTTGCTTGGCCCGTTGCAACAGCAACTCCTAAGAATCTTCCAGTTGGTGTCACCTCTAATGTGCCTAACCTAACCCAAGGTATTCAAACTCAGTTTGATCAGCAACAGCCAGGTGTGTTTAAGTTCATTGAATACAATGACTTAGCTGCAGCCAAGACTGCCATCGCGCATCGTGAAGTCTATGGCGCATTGGTGCTCACCGATGAAGCTCAAATGCTTATCGCATCAGGATCGTCTCCTGTAGTAGCGCAGTTGCTCGAAAACCTCAGCTTGAAACTTGGTGCTCAGTTAACTGCGCTCGGTGGTTCTGATGTTGTTAGCTTCACTGTTGAGGATCTAGCACCCCTAGGCACCAAGGACCCTAGAGGTGCAGGTCTTTCTGCAGGTTCACTTCCACTAATCATCGCTGGAATTGTTGTTGGACTACTTGGCTCAATGAGACTACGTAAGACAAGCCAAAAGTTCTTAGTTTCAGGGCTAGCTGCGACCCTAGCCTCATTCTCGATCGTTTCTATCCTGAACCTTTGGCTAGGTTCCCTTCAAGGTAACTACTTCCTAGAAGTTGCAGTTGTGGCACTAAGCATCGCTGCTGTGTCACTCGTTGTGATGGGAGCCGCAGCCTTGGCTGGAAGAGTCGGGCTGCTTTTGATTATTGGTTTGTTCTTTATTATTGGAAACCCAATTGCAGGTGTCTCTATGCCAGTTGAGCTTTACCCAACCGGGTTTGGAGCCTTTGGTCAGTATCTACCTCTAGGAGCTGAGATTCACCTACTGAGAAGTATTAGCTATTTCCCAGAAGCCAGCACTGTTACACAGTGGGCAACATTGGGTGGGTGGTTTGCGCTCGGTGTCTTACTTCTAGTGATTGCACCAGAGCGTAAAGAAGCTAAAGCTTAGTCAGCAGAGCCAGAGCCACCGTCTGAGCTATCAGAGGAGTCGGTGGTGGTGTCTTGTTCGTCTGGGTAAAGATCAGCCCACTTGTCTTCATACTCAGGCTCATCGTTGCTTGAAGTAGCAAGCTCTGCCTGCAGTGCAGTTAGGTCTGTGTTTGGGCTAAAGTACTTCAGTTCGCGAGCGACCTTAGTGTTTTTAGCTTTCTGACGGCCACGCCCCATGGCGAGCCCCCTTTTGTACTTGGCTGGGCATAATGCTCAGGAATCAATAAATCTGCCTTTGAGTTTATCAGGAGTTAACCTAACAGGAGCCCTAAATATGCTGCTGTGGAGGAAAGTACCAGGGTAAAGATCGTGTAGACAGCTGGCCTAAAGGCCTTGCCTGAGGCTGCCATCTGAACCGCTGCCCCTGCCCAAGAACTAAAGGTTGAGAGACCTCCGGCTAAACCAACAACAGTGATGGCAACCCAGGTGTCGTTGCCATTGAAGTAAACAACAGCCCAACCGGCAAAGAAGGATGCGGTGATGTTAGCTAGCAGAATTCCCCAAGGTAGGTAACCCTGCCATTTGCTCATGGCAAATCTGATTACAGAGCCAAGACCACCGGCTAGGGCGATACCAATTAGAACTACTGGGTTGAAGACTTCGGCAATTGTCATTTGACTGCCCTGCCCAAGTTGGCTCCGGCTGCATAACCAATGAACCCAAAACCAAACATGACGGCTGCTGCTGGCATAGCTAGTAGTGGGGGGTATTGGTAGAGGAATAGGGCAACACCTGACATGGTGGTGAAACCACCGCAGAAACCAGCTGCCCAGAATGACTTGCTTGACTCTGTATTGAACCTGGAGTTGAAGTTAATAAAGCCCAGAAACATTGCACCTAAGACATTAACTATTAGAAGAGATAGTGAACCAGCGATGCTAGAACCAAGACTTAGCTCTAGCGTTCCACCAATCAGGTATCTAAGTAGTGCACCGAGTGAACCACCTAGGAAGACTAGAGAGAAATCTCTACTAGTCATCGCTAGGGTTCAAGATGTCATCCGGAGTTGCATCTTCTTTAGCAGTCATCTTGATGACGGTGTTCTTACCACCTTGGTGTCTACGCATAGAACCTCTGGTGCGTAGTGGCTCACCTCTGCGGGCATCTCCAGCCATTGGTGCTCTAGAGAATAGATCGATCTTGTCTGCAGACTCTAGTCTCCAAGGGACAAGAACAATCATTGCTCCACGAACATACATCAGCTGCTTACGAATACGGTTAGCACGGTGGTTGTGGAAGATGTGCTCCCACCAGTGACCCACAACATACTTAGGTAGGTAAACAGCCATGCGCTGTTCTTCGTGCATTGCACGATACTCAGTTAGGTATTCGCTCAATGGTGCACCGAAGTCTCTAAACGGTGAAGGGATGATTCTTAGTGGAACTTGAATACCGTACTCGGTCCATTCTCTTTCGAATGTTTCAGCACGTTCAGGGTCAACAGCAATGTGAACTACTTCTAGCTTGTCGTGCTTGCTAGATAGTGCATAGTCCAAAGCCTTTAGCTGAGGAGCGGTTAGCTTGTCCATAAGAACAATCGCGTAGTCACCCTTAGATCCGAATTGAATCTCAGGCTTTAGCTGAATCTCTTTATCAACCTCTGCGTAATACTTCTTGGTTTCATACATCAAAACCCAAAGCACCGGCATGATGATGAATACCAACCAAGCACCGTGAGTGAACTTAGTGATGGTCACAATCACAAGAACTGATGAAGTTAGCAGTGCTCCAATGCCGTTGATGGTAAGACCACCGAGAGCTTCCTTCTTAGCAATACTCTTCTCTCTGATTCCTCGTCGCCAGTGCACAATCATTCCAATTTGACCCACTGTGAATGAAGTGAAAACACCGAGGATGTATAGCTGGATAAGGTTGGTAACCGATGCCTGGTAGACAACGATTAACGCACCGGCTGCTATGGCAAGAGAAAGCATTCCGTTTGAGTAAACCAGACGGTCACCTCTGGTCTGCAGCATCTTTGGAGCAAAGCCATCTCGACTCAAGACAGATGAGAGAAGTGGGAAACCATTGAAGGCAGTGTTAGCGGCGAGCAACAGCACCGCAGCTGTACCGGCCTGCAAGATATAAAACAGTAATGAACCCTCACCAAATACGGCGATACCAATTTGAGCCATCAGTGATTGCTGCGGGTTGGTAGAGAAGAAGTCCGCATTACCGAGTTGGTGGGCTGGGTTCTCGATGTATTTGACACCAGCGGTAAGCGCTAGCCAAGTAGTTCCTAGGAACATTAGAACCGCTGTTCCACCCATGAATGCCATTGTGATGTTTGCGTTCTTGATCTTTGGTTCACGGAAGGCAGGGACACCGTTAGCAATAGCTTCAATACCGGTTAGAGCGGAACAACCAGAAGCAAAGGCTCGAAGTAACAATAGGACAACTGCAACCTGTGTTGGGTTATCCAAGAACTCGTGCGCTGCCTCAACTTCATAGCCAGTAGAAGTAGTAACCAAAGTTTGCCCTAGGAAAATGACTTTATAAAGTCCAGTTCCAATCATCAGGAAGACAGTGCTGATGAAAACATAGGTCGGGATAGCGAATGAGAAACCTGATTCTCTAATACCTCTGAGGTTAATACCGAAGATAAGCAAAAGAAAACCGATAGCAATTTCAACTCGGTGCGGAGCAAGTTCTGGGAAAGCGGAGATGAGGTTATCTGTCCCAGATGCGATAGACACAGCAACGGTCATCACGTAGTCAAGAAGAAGTGCTGCAGCAACAACAAGTGATGCTCCTCTTCCTAGGTTCCGCTTAGCAACTTCGTAGTCACCACCACCTGAAGGGTAAGCCTGAATAACCTTGCGATAAGAGAGCACGATAACTGTTAGCAGCGTTGCAACCATTAGTGCGATACCAGGAGCAAAGGTTAGGAATGAAATTCCACCCAGGGTCAGGATCATTAGAAGTTCTTGAGGACCGTAGGCAACTGAAGAGAGTGGGTCGCTTGCGAAGATAGGCAGAGCAATGCGCTTAGGAAGTAGTTCGCCTTCTAGTCTTTCGTTTCTAAGTGCTCGACCTAGAAGGAAAGTTCTGATTGGGTGAATCTTTTTGACAGAGGTCTTATCGTGCTCGTGTCTATCTGGCATTTACTTGCTGACTTCCTCACCGTGCTGGTGCTTAGATAATCTGAATGTTGCAACGAAACCGATTGCTAGGAACAGCGCAGCTGAAACAGCAGCCCACTGTGCACCTTCGGTGAAAGCATCTTTCGCAGCTTGAACATACTCTGCTGGAATCTGTGTTGTGTTCTCAAACACTGGAATAACACCACCGGCTGATTCAACGACTTGATCGGTGAAACTATCAGCGCTAGCCCCAGTGAAACCTAAACCTGCAAGCTTGGCTGTCAATGCAGATTGAACCTGAGTGAAGAGAACAGTTCCAAGCACAGCGATACCAAGAGCAGAACCGATCTGGCGGACAGTGCTCTGTGAGCCTGAAGCCTGACCAATCTGGTTCATCGGAACATCAACCATGATCACACCGGTAAGTTGAGCAGTTGCTAGACCAATACCTAGACCGTAGATGAATAGGCAAGGAGCGATAGGTCCCCAACCTGCCTGGTCATTAGAGAACGCTGCAACACCAATAACACCTAGAAGTTCAAGTCCAACACCGATACGAACTGCAAGTGCTGGTGCAAGCTTTCCGCTGAGTGCTCCACCGATACCCGATGCCATGAATGCACCACCGGCTAGCCAAAGTAAGACTAGACCTGAGTCAACCGGTGAGAGACCTAGAACGTTCTGCAACCACAGAGGAATTGCAAAGAGAATTCCGAATTCACCCATCGAGATGATTAGTGCAGCGATTGAACCATTACGGAATGAAGTAATGCTGAAGAGTTGAAGATCAAGTAGAACAGGCTTGTGTGCTTTCTCTCTCGCTTTTTCCCAAATGACAAATAGCACACCAAAGATTACTGAGAGTCCTAGAACAATTGGGATTACTGAGATACCAGGGTCGCCCCAAGACCAATCACCAACGGTGAATTCTTTGTTGACATTCCACCAACCGTAGTTACGTCCTTCGATTAGACCGAACACCAAAGTTAGGAAAGACCTGCTGAAAGGAATGCACCTAGGAAGTCGGGCATGCCCTGACGCTGTTCTACCTTTGATTCATTCACGAACAATAGGAGACCAGCAACAATCAAAAGACCGATAGGTAGGTTGATAGAGAAAGCTAGACGCCAACCGTCATCACCGAAGCTAGTTGCCAACCAACCGCCAAGGACTGGACCTAAGGCAACCATTCCACCGATGGTTGAACCCCAAACAGCAAATGCGATTCCACGTTCCTTGCCCTGGAAGGTTGCATTCACTAGAGAAAGAGTTGTTGGAAGCACCATTGAGCCACCAAGACCCTGAACTGTTCTAGCCAAAATCATTTGAGAGGCATCGTTTGTGTATCCAGCCCAAACAGAGGCTGCTACGAATAGCAGGATACCTATTACAAGTAGTCGCTTTCTACCGATTGCATCCGCGATTGAACCCCAGACCAGAAGTAGCGCTGCAAAGACAAGAATGTAGCTCTCCTGAACCCACTGCACTTCGTTAGAGGAGAGGTTTAGAGCTTCAATAACCGCTGGGGTGATGGTGTTAACAATGGTTCCATCGATGATGACGATAGAGATAGCCATTGAGATAAAGATGAGTCCGATCCAACGGAAGCGGGCAAGAGGTGCCATAAGCTTTGTGTGCTCTTTCTGATATGTTTCTGCGACTTTGCAGGTGGGGTAAAACCCTAGTCAAGCCTAGTCTTTTCCGCCTGATACCCTGTGAAAATGAACAGAGGCAGACCGTGATCAAATATCTGGGCTCTAAACGCACACTCCTAGGAGTTCTTGGGGCTATAGCCCAAGCTTCAGAGGCTAAGACTGCTGTTGACCTCTTCACTGGAACCACCCGAGTAGCTGCGGAATTCAAGAGAAACGGGCTATTCGTAACCGCTTCAGACAGCGCTACCTATAGCGACTTATTAGCCAAGTGCTACCTAGAGATAGATGCCAACAAGGTAGATCTAGCCTCAATCCAAGAAAAGATTGACTATCTAGCAAGACTTCCTGGCCAAGAGGTTACTTCACCGAACACTTCTGTGAAGACGCGAGGTTCTTCCAAGCCAAGAATGGCATGCGCATCGATGCCATAAGAGATGAGTTGGAAGAGAACTTTAGGGACGATAGAGACTTTCCTATCCTTCTTACGTCCCTGATGCTGGCAGCTGATCGAGTTGATAGCACCACAGGACAGCAGATGGCATATCTGAAGAACTGGTCACACAGATCAGGTAATGATATTAGAACTGAAAGTTCCAGAGCTTATCCCTGGAACGGGTAAGAGCATCTTGGGATTGGCAGAGAATGTAGTGAAAGAACTACCTGAGGTTGACCTCTTCTATATGGATCCTCCCTATAACCAACACCGATACTTCACCAACTACCACATCTGGGAGACCCTAGTTAGATGGGATAAACCACCGGCTTACGGTGTTGCCATGAAAAGACTGGACTCTAGAGCAACAGTGAATCACTCAGTCTTCAACAAGAGAAGAAAGATGCCAGGCGCATTCAAAGATGTGATTCTCAACGCTAAAACGAAGACTCTAGTTGTTTCATACAACAACGAGTCTTGGGTTGAACCTATAGATATCGCAGAGACCATGCTGGCTGCAGGGCATGAGAGCGTTGCACTGCTGGAGTTTGATTACAAGCGATACATCGGATCGCAGATCGGTATCTATAACAAGTCGGGAGCTAAGGTTGGCGAAGTCGGGGAACGACTGAATAAGGAATTGATTTTTATTGCTGGGGAAACTTCAAGAGTTGAAGCCATCGAAGAAGTGGTGGCTGGACGCGGGATTGAACCGCGGACCTAACGATTTTCAGTCGTTCGCTCTACCAACTGAGCTACCCAGCCTCAACCTAAATCAGGCTGAGCGATTTCATCGCAGCGATCCTGACGGGACTTGAACCCGCGACCTCCGCCGTGACAGGGCGGCGCGCTAACCAACTGCGCTACAGGACCAGAAGTACTTCTCGAACACCTTCGCTTGGTGACCCCAACGGGATTCGAACCCGTGCTACTGCCGTGAAAGGGCAGCGTCCTAGGCCACTAAACGATGGGGCCGTCAAAGCGATGGAGCTTAAAGAGCACCAAGAGCCAAGGTTACTGGCTATTTGGGGGTAATGCAACCTCACAATTTAGCCCCGCGGTGTTAGTTTAGATAAAGGTCAAGGAAATAAAGGAGGTGAAGGCTTTGAAGTCTCTACGTAAGCGTGTTTTAGCGTCCGTGATGGTCGCTGGACTCACTTTTGGTGGGATAGCAGTTCAATCAGCCTTAGCCGATAGACCATATCCTTCAGAACAAGAGGTTCAGGACGCTAGAAATAGCGTCACCAAGAAGAAGGCCATGATTGAGCGCATTCAGGGCATCATCGCTGACCTGACTGTTGAACAGGTCGACCTTGAAAAGACAGCCATGATCAAGGCTGAGAAATACAACCAGGCCAGAGACGAAGAAGCGGCCATTGCGGCTAAAGTAACGGAGCTTGAGAAGAAGGTTGCAGCAGCAGCTGCCGAGGCCGAACAAGCTCAGACCCAACTAGCCCAGATTGCCAGCCAGATGTGGCGCGATGGTTCGGCTGGAACTTCACTAAACCTCTTCCTAAATTCAGACAAAGCAGGAAACCTGCTTTACCAACTAGGTGCGCAAGAGAAGATTGCTCAGTCAAGCGATCAGATATATAAGTCCGCTATTCAACGTCAGCAATATGCAAGCTCTCTAGAGAGTCAACTCAAAGACGCTAAAGCAGAATTGGTAATCAAGACTCAAGAAGCAAAGACTGCACTGCAAGAAGCAGAGGCAGCAGCTGCAGAACTTAGAACTAAAGTCGAAGAACAAAAGGCTTTGAACAGAACATTCACAGCGCAGCTGGCAACTCTAGAAAACATTTCAGAGTCATTGGAACAGCAACGCATTCAAGGTTTGATTGATGAAGCAAGACAGAACAACCTACCTGGCCCAATCGATGCACCTAGTCTCTACGACGTCGGCCCACCAAGCACCGACAAGGTAAACATTGCTTTCGCTTTTGCTAAGCAGCAACTTGGTGAGAGATATGTTCTAGGCGGTATGGGTCCAAACATATGGGACTGCAGTGGAATCACAAAGGCTAGTTACGCTGCTGCTGGAACATACATCGGTACTCACTCTGCAACCAACCAGTTCTACAACATGGCCGGTAAGCGCAGACTTGTCCCAATCAAGGAAGCTGTTCCTGGAGACCTGATGTGGTACTCATACACAGAAGATTTCAATGGAGATAAATATCACGTAGTGATGTATTTGGGTGATGGCATGATGCTTGAAGCACCTAACCCAATGAGAACTGTGAGAATTGTTCCACTGCGTTACGGTGACCTCTTTAGGTATGCCGGTAGACCAACCCCATAATCTTCAACCAGATATATTCTTAGGAGCTTTACATGACCGACTCACGTCAGGTAAAGCCCACTACCGAGGGTTGGCAACAGAAGAAGGATGCCTCCGGTAGACCACTACTTGAATTCGAAGCCAAACCTAGAAGACAAACACCTCCAGTTCATCTTGTTGACATGGATAAGGATGAACGAGCAGCTAAAGCTAAAGAACTAGGTGTTCCTGCATTCAGAGTTAAACAAATCGAGAAGCACTACTTCACTCACTACACCTCTAATCCAGAAGACATGACTGATCTCCCTCAAGAGGGAAGAGCTGAATTAGTAAAGGCTTTCCTTCCACCACTGCTAACTGAAGTGAAGAGACTTCAGACAGATAACGGAGACACCATCAAGTTTCTCTGGAGATTATTTGACGGTGCTCTAGTTGAGTCTGTTCTTATGCGTTACCCAGGCAGAATTACGCTGTGTGTTAGTTCTCAAGCTGGCTGTGGAATGAACTGTCCGTTTTGTGCAACAGGTCAAGCAGGTCTAACTCGCAACATGACCGCTGGTGAAATCGTTGATCAGATTGTTCAAGCTAACGCAGTTATCGCAGCTGGTGGTTTGGGTGGTAAGAAAGCAACTGAGCATGAAGAACGAGTGGGAAACATTGTCTTCATGGGTATGGGTGAACCTCTTGCTAATTACAACCGCCTGATGCTTGCGGTTAGAACCATGGTTGGCAATCAACCTGAGGGTCTTGGTATGTCAGCAAGAAACATCACTGTCTCAACAGTTGGTTTGGTACCTGCAATTCAAAAACTAGCTGAAGAACACATCCCAGTTACCTTCGCACTTTCTCTCCATGCACCGGATGATGAACTTAGAGATGAACTGATTCCAGTGAACTCTAGATGGAAAGTCGATGAAGCTCTTGATGCAGCGAAGGCATACTTCGATGCAACCGGTCGAAGAGTCTCTATCGAATACGCACTGATCAAAGACATGAACGACCACCAGTGGCGAGCGGAGCTACTCGGTCAGAAACTAAATGCCAGAGGTAAGGGTTGGGTCCACGTAAACCCGATTCCGCTAAACCCAACACCTGGTTCAATCTGGACTGCTTCAACCCCAGAAGCCACCAGAATCTTTGTCTCAACTCTAGAAAAGGCTGGTATCCCAACTACCTTGAGAGATACCCGAGGTAAAGAAATCGACGGTGCCTGTGGCCAGCTAGCGGCTGCAGAGTAGTATTCACTTATGAAAAAACTTTTCCCTGTTTCGGCCTTTACCGCAGTGGTATTAGGCGGCTTGATTTTCACTGGTCTACCTGCCTCTGCAGACGACAACACCGGCCTAAATGTTGATGTGTATGTTGTGGATGACGGCCAGTTCACCAGAGACAAATCGCACACTCTGTGCACTGGTGCGTGGACACACGTCGATAACATCGACGCTGACTTCGACGAATTGGGCGCTGTTGCTGGTTGCAGACCTGATCAAGTACTTGTTCGTTACACCGGTTTCATTACTTTTCCTGATTCAGGCTCTTACTCATTTGTTGGGCAAGCCGACGATGGCTTCTGGCTGACTCTAGACGGCAACGACATTATCACTGGTGACTGGTACGAAAAACCAAGGTTCGGAAACACTTACCCGGATATCGCAATTGTAGGTGGTCAGGAATACGTCTTCGATGCATGGTTCTTTGAAAACGGTGGAGGCGCTAACGTAACTTTGCAATACATGCTGCAGGGTCGTGACACTGAGTGGATCACTGTCCCTCCAGCTTTCTTCACGAAGACTTCGGTTCCTAAAACATTTGATGTTGCATTCGACACAGTAGGTGGCAAAGCACTCAACACAGTCACATACACAAATGGTGCTCCTGGGATTGTCCTGCCAACACCAAGCAAGGACGGGTATTTGTTCCTAGGTTGGGCCAAAGGTGCACCTGACGGATTGATAATCGAAACGGAAAGTTATGTTCCGGACAGTGCAGTGACTCTGTATGCCCTTTGGGCCGAGCTTTCGAAGGATGATGTAAAGAGAACTTTGGCAGACACAGGATTCTCGCCGTGGCCACTGGCCATCTCTGCAACTTTGCTCATAGCTTTAGGTTTAGTAGTAATACGCAAATCCAAGCACTCCTAAAATTGTCTAATACCGAGCTGCCCGATGGCACAACAATTCGTTGGGCACCGGTTAAATCTCGACCCAAAACTTCAAAGGTTTTAGTCTTCGGTGAGCTGCTCTTAACATTCGGAATACTGCTTGGCTTGTTTGCTGCTTATCAAGTTTTTATTCAGGATGAAGTGGTTGGCACCAAGCAAACAGAGTTAGCTAAAGAGTTCGGTGCGGGGATTCCTGACAAAGAGTTCACCAATCCAGAGTTAGCCAAATCAGTGGGGCAAGTTTTTGCCAGGATGTATGTTCCTAGGTTTGGATCTGATTGGACCCGCTTAGTAGCTGAGGGAACTAGATGGCATCCTGTGTTAAATGAAATTGGTGTTGGGCACTATGTGAACTCTGCTCTGCCTGGTGAAGCAGGAAACTTTGCGGTGGCAGCTCACCGCGGAGGGTTTGGCGCTTCTTTCAAAAACATCCATCAATTAGTTGAGGGTGATCGGGTCTATGTTGAGACCAATGACTATTGGTATGTCTATAAGTACTTACAGACCAAGGTTGTAGAGCCAACAGAGGTTGGCGTAATTGATTCGGTTCCTGTCGGGCTCGATGTTGGGCAGCAGGGTGGCAAATATATGACCATGACTTCCTGTACGCCAATATTTGTAAACACTCACAGAATCATCGTTTGGCTAGAGCTGGAGAAACAGATTCCTAGCTCAGCAGGCAAACCAAAAGAGTTAGTTGAGGTGCCTTGATGTATTCATGGTTGTGGCGTAAGTTGCCAGGTAAGCGCTGGTTGAAAGTAATCCAATCTCTGATTCTCATCGGGTTGCTTCTGGCACTTCTGTACCTCCAAGTTTTCCCATGGCTAAACACAGTTCTCTATCCGGAACCACAGAGCGGCCTATAATCAGTAAAGCCCCCCTTGACTAAAATAGGGGTTCGGTCTAATCTTGTCTCATGAGTGAAAAACTTCCCCCTGAATTTGGTCTAGATACCTTTGGTGATTTGACGGTTGATGAGAACGGTCAGAAGCAGTCAGCTGCTCAAGCTATTAGAAATGTAGTTGAGCAGGCTGTGCTAGCAGATCAGCTAGGTCTCAACCACTTCAATGTCGGTGAACACCACAGAGACGATTACGCAGTCTCTGCTCCTGACACAGTGCTTGCCGGTATTGCTACCGTAACTAAGCAAATCAAACTTGGTACCGGTGTAACAGTTCTTTCAAGCGAAGACCCAGTTAGGGTCTATCAGCGCTTTGCAACCATCGATGCTCTGAGCAACGGAAGAGCAGAGATCACTGCTGGAAGAGGATCTTTCACAGAGAGTTTCCCGCTATTTGGATTTGAACTAAGCGACTACGAGAAACTCTTCGAAGAGAGATTAGATCTTTTAGTTGAACTTCTAAAAGAAGGTCCGGTTACCTGGCAGGGAGAGACCAGAGCGTCTCTCACCAACCAGCAGGTTTACCCAAAGACCGAAGGTGGAAAAATCCCTCTACGCGTTGGCGTCGGTGGTTCACCGCACTCAGTAATTCGAGCAGCTAAGCACGGAGCAACCCTTGCCTTGGCAATTATCGGTGGTGACCCAGAGCGCTTCGCGCCATTTGTTGGTCTCTACCGCGAATCACTAAAGCGTTTTGATAAGCCTCAGCTAGCTGTCGGCATTCACTCACCAGGGCACATTGCAGACACTGATGAGCAGGCAGCTAACGAACTTTGGCCTCACTACCAAACTGCATTTGGACGTATTGGTCGAGAACGTGGTTGGGGTCCAATGACTTACGAGCACTATGACAACGAAGTCAAGTTCGGTTCGCTGTATGTAGGTTCTCCTGAGACAGTGGCTCAGAAGATCATTCACGCCTTTGAATCAACCGGAGCTAACCGCTTTGACTTAAAGTATTCCAATGGCCCTATGCCACATAGTTTGTTGATGAAGTCAATTGAGCTGTATGCCACCAAGGTAATCCCAATGGTGAAGGCAGCAGTTGGCGAAGAGATCTCAATCAGCTATTAGTAGTTAAAACAAATAGGGCCACCGTTTCCGGTGGCCCTACTCGTTTAAGGTTTAGCTAATGACTAGTGACCTTCTGCTGCTGCGTGCTCTTTGCTCTCTTCAGCTGACTTAATGCGAGCGATCGCAAAGATAATCAGACCGAATAGACACTTAGCAAGAATGTCAGCAATGGTGTATCCGACTTCGCGTGAAACAACTTCAGAAGCGGTTGTTACACCCTCACTCTGCATCGCAAGGATGAAGGTGATTGGGTAGACACCCCAGGTCGCGATAAGGAGAACGCGGAGAGTCTGGAACAGACCGCGTACCTTTTCTGACTGAGAGTCTAGGCTCTTCTTCATCTCGAACCATAGGACATACATGATGTATAGGAATGGGATGGTTGAAAGAAGACCCCAAACAGCTGCTTCGCTGCCGAATCCTGATCCGTTGATACCCAAGATGCGGATGCCGGCGTCGCCAGGGTAACCAAGAAGAATCATCAAAGCTGCAGCTGGAACTAGACGCTTTAGTAGAGATGACTGGATAGCTCTTGCAAGACCAAGAACAGCAACTAGCTCAACTAGTAGTAGTGGAACAGTTAGGAACCAGTCAATGTAACGGTAGCCAACGTTGTAGTTAGCCTCGCCCAGTGCTAGAGCCGCCTGCTCAGGAGTTCCTGCTGGAACTGCGTTGATGCCGTATG
>RFNI01000237.1 GCA_009927245.1 Actinomycetota bacterium
TTGACAATCAAGGTGTAGCTGGCCTGCGCTCCAGATTCTGAAGTTACAGTGACCACAACTGAGTTGTCGCCGGTCACTAGACCAGTAACGCCAGTGACACCGTATGTTGACTTGGTGTCTGATGCAGTGATGTCCAAAGTTACAGAAGTTGTTCCGTAAGGAAGTAGCACTTTGCTAGTCGCGCTATTCAAGTAAGTGAGGTACTCGACCGCGCCAATCTTCACTGAGCTAAGAGCGGTGTTAGTTGATGGTTGGTAAACATTGACAGTGAAGACGAAGTCTGAAGAGAATCCGTCTTGAGAGGTCACTGTCACTGTTACGAGGTTTGCACCACCAACGAAGCCAGTGTTGCCAGAAACTGTGTAGTTGGCAACGTTGCTGTGAAGATCAACAACCACGTCAGCTCTTGTGACGCCTGCAGCTACATCAATGCTTGAACCCACAAGTGTTGCACCGTTTACAGTGATCGAATCGATTGCTCTATCTGAAGATGGAGCGGCAACTCGGACTGTGACAGTGTGTGTAAAAGTTGCGCCTGATTGAGCGGTAACAATTACATTAACAGTGTTGTTTCCAAGGTTTAGTGCTGTGTTACCTGAAACAGTGTAAGTAGAGGTAGCTGCTGCACTCTCTGCGGTGACTGAAACAGCAGTGGTTCCATAAGCAACATCAACAATCTGGTTGTCAATGACAGAAACATCATTGATCTTGAAAATACTCAAGTCAGTGTTGGCGTTTGGTGCCGCAACGTTGACCTTAAATGTGTAATTAGCGGTGCTGTTGTCTTCAGCGGTAACTGTGATTGTGACTACGTTGCTGTCGCCTACAACCAAGTTGGTGTTTCCGGTTACATCAGCATTGGCCACATCAGCTGTTGGGGTTGCCTCGACAGTCACCTGTGTGGTTCCAATAGGTGCTTGATAAACACTTGAACCGTCAGCGGCAATATCAAAGAGAGTTCCGTTTACATAAACACTAGAAAGAGTTTTGACGTTCGATGGAGCGGCAACAACTACATAAAGCGTGTACGTCTGTTCAGTGCCATCATATGAAGTGACTAAAACCGTAACTGTATTTGATCCTGGTTGGAGGTTGTTCGCATTAGCGGAGGTTACGGCTTCTGAGAATATTTGAGTGGTTTCCGCTGCAATCGAGATACTTGTTCGGCCTTGAGGCAAATAAATTGTTTGCCCATCTACAACATCGACGCCATCGGCTTTAAAGGATGCAAGGGAAGTGTCGCTGTCAGGATTTACTTCAGCTTGCGCAGCTGTAACACCGATTGATCCAAATCCCGTCGCAGGAAGAAGTACTAGGAGCCCAGCCAGGATTAGAGAGGTTAGCCTGAAGACGCCCAGTGACTTCTTGATTTTCTGCGATGAGATCTTCATTTTTAGTTCTCCACCCACTTATTAGGGGTTTGGGAGAAACCAAAAGTGTTTCCGCTTAGGTTCTTAGGGAAGTTGGCGCGTTCAGCCCAAGTTGCACCAACGTGTGACACGTTGGCCCTGCAGGCAACAGTTAAAGCATTGCCATGCGAGAGAATAACAACTGAGCTCAAGGCTCTCCCCTCTCAGGAGTCCTAAACACTGTGAATCTTGTGTTTTAGTATGCCACCGAATCTGTTGGGTTGAACCCAAAAAGTTCAAAAGTAAACGGGAATAGCAACAAAATGTAATCTATTCTTTACCAAACCAAATTTGAGCAAAATACTGCCTTTCTAGGCGTCTATTGGCCTTAAGAGTAGTTAAGCGTTTACTTATTCAAATGGCTCCCAGCCGATCAAACTCTCACCGAGTAATCTGTTTGTGTGCCAGCAGCCAATACTCCCGAGAAGCTTCAAACTGTTTCTTTCATCATGCCTGTCCTCAATGAGGAAAAGTACCTGGAATCTGCTGTCAAGAGCATTTTTGAGCAGAAAAACCTCAAAACAAGCGATATTCAGGTCATTTTGGCCCTTGGTCCCTCCACTGACAGTACAAATACCATCGCTGAGAGCCTAAAATCCCAATTTCCAGTCAAAACAGTCCTAAATCCGACTGGTAAGACTCCAGCTGGACTGAATCTAGCCATCGGCCAAGCCGATCATGAAGTTATCATCCGAGTAGATGCTCACAGTGTGCTTTCCCCCGATTACGCCTCTCTGGCTATAGAGATATTGAACGAAACTGGGGCAGCCAACGTTGGCGGTCTAATGAAAGCTGAGGGAACCTCCCCTTTCCAGAAGGCCGTTGCCTGGGCGTATAGAAGTCGAGTCGGCCTAGGCGGAGGTTCATTCCACGTCGGGGGCCATGCTGGACCGAGCGATTCGGTGTATTTGGGGGTATTTAGAGCTGATTCCTTGAAGAAGCTGGGTGGTTTCAACGAAAAGATGCTTCGCGGCCAAGATTGGGAGCTGAACCTAAGAATTAGACAGTCTGGGCAGGTTGTTTGGTTTGACCCAAGACTTGAAGTCACCTATTACCCAAGGTCAAGACTTTCAAAGCTAGGCAAGCAGTTCTTTGATACCGGAGCTTGGAGAGCTCAACTTACTGTCAATCATCTGAAGAGCGCTAACCTCCGATATTTCGCTCCTCCGCTATTGGTTTTAGCTATCGGGCTAGGAATTATCGCTTCTTTCTTAGGTTTGGGCTGGATTGGCTTAATCCCTACATTTATATACAGTGCACTGGTATTTCTGAGTTCCCTCTCTGCAAAGGGGTTAGGTTTGCTCAGTCGACTAGCGTTACTGATTGTTTTACCAACCATGCACCTTAGTTGGGGCTCAGGGTTCTTATCAGGGCTCATAATCAAACGCTGAAACTAGACTTGTAGAAGTCGTAAGGAATTCTCATGTCCCAATTCAAGGTAACCAAAGCTGTAATCCCAGTAGCTGGGTTAGGCACCAGGTTCTTACCTGCGACTAAGGCGATGCCTAAAGAGATGCTTCCCCTCATTGATAAGCCAGTTATTCAGTACGTGGTTGAAGAGGCAGTATCAGCAGGTCTCCAAGATGTCCTTATGGTTACCGGTAGAAACAAGAACACTTTAGAGAACCACTTTGACCGTGTGGCTGAGCTCGAAGCCAACCTGGAGAGAAAAGGCGATCACGACCGCCTAGCCAAGGTGATGGCCTCAACTGATCTAGCAAACATCCACTACGTGAGACAGGGTGACCCAAGAGGTTTAGGCCACGCAGTTCTAAAAGCTAAAGCTCACATTGCAGAACACTCATTCGCTCTCTTGCTCGGTGATGACGTCATGGATGCTCGAGACCCACTTCTTACCAAGATGTTAGAACTGCATGAATCAACCGGTGAGAACGTCATTGCTCTAATGGAAGTTGATCCTTCACAAATACATCTCTATGGCTGTGCTGTGACCCAAGGTGAAGTGGTTGATGGAGTTGTTCGAGTCACCAGCCTTGTTGAAAAACCAAAGACCGAAGAAGCACCATCAAATCTTGCCATCATCGGTAGATATGTTCTAAGACCAGAGATCTTCGACATTCTTGAAGAGACAGCACCAGGTCGCGGTGGAGAGATCCAACTAACCGATGCACTCATGACTGCAGCTCAAAACCCAGATAGAGCTGGTGGTGTTCTTGGTGTTGTCTTCAAAGGTAGAAGATATGACACCGGCGACAAACTAGATTTCATCAAAGCCACTCTTCGTATTGCAGTTGACAGAGAAGACATCGGTCAAGACCTACGTCAATGGCTACACGAATTCAACAACGAGATTTAACCCTAAGGAATCCATTTGTCTACAGCATCAAATGTTTTAGTTTGCTCTTTCTACACAGCAGACGATTACTACCGTGCACACGGTGAACGTCTAGCTAAGAACCTTGAGGAACTAGGCGTTGAATATGTGCTTCGTGAAATTGTGAAGCAAGAGGGAGAAGACTGGGCAGACATCTGTCGCAAGAAGGTTGGCTTCCTCGCTGATGTTTGTGCAGAGAATCCAGATAAGAAAGTCTTCTGGATGGATGTCGACTGCATTCTTCTAGAACTACCTGATTACATCTTCAACTCAACCGCAGATATTGTTGGCTTCCAAAGAGGATACTCAAGCCCACTATCAATTGGTTACGACAGAAGAGCCAGATTCTGGGAACCTTCATTCTGGGGAGTAAACACAACTCCTCTAGCTCGCAAGATGATTGCTGAAGCATACGAACTTGAGAAAACTTCTGAGGTCAAAGCAACTGACGATTACTTCATGGAAGAAGCATGGCGAGCTAACTGCGACAACATGACATTCCAGATCATCCCTTCCAATGCAGTTGTCGGCATGGGAACCTCAGGGGATGACTCCAGAGGAGCATTCTTCAAGTTTGGTTCTAGCGGTAACGTTGCTGACTTCAAAGGCAAAGTTGAACAGCACTCAGCAACTAAGGGCGGCATCCGCAAGCGCGCACTAAAGCTTGCAAAGAAGATTGAGAGCAAGCTTCCAGATCGTGCATCTAAGCGTTTGAGATTACTAGCTGACACCGTTGGTATCACTGGAGCACTAACCAGCAGCAAACTAAACCCTGAGAACCAAGAGCGTAAGAACGCTCTCTACTCTGTCTTCGATGCTGGTCAAGTTGGCGATGTCGCAAAGTTTGATAAGGCTAAGAGCAGCTTCGAAGAGAAGTACTTAGCTACTCAGACAGAGTCGAACACCGTATCTGTCGCAAAGAGCTTCCTCTACTACGCATCTAAGCCTTCTACCCAGAGCATCGGTTTAGTCTGGTGGGCTAAGCCATTCCCAGGTAACTTCGGAGACTGGCTATCTCCTCTGGTTGTGAACCACTACACCGATAAAAAGATCTTCTTCCAATCACCAGTCAAGATTGCTTCACGTAAGCACATGATTGGTCTTGGTTCTATCGGTCGTTTCATCAAACCAAACTCAGTAGTTGTTGGAACAGGTATCTCAACCGATGAGCTAACTCTGGCTAAGAGCGCTAAGTATGTTTCAGTCAGAGGTCCAGTGACAGCAAGAGTGGTCAAGGAATCAGGCGGCCCAACTGTCGAGAGCTTCGGTGATCCTGGTGTTCTTATCTCTAGAATCTTCCCGGTTGAGAGAAAGACGACTAACGGTCGTGTAGTCCTGATTAGACACTTCACTCACAAGAGCATTCCATTAGTTCTAAACCCCGACATGGATGAACTAGATATCTTCATGTCACACCCAGAGGACATCAAGGTCTTGGTGGAAACACTAAACCAATACGACCGGGTAGTTACATCTGCAATGCACATCTTCATCACCTGTCAGTCTTACGGAATTCCATGCGCACTCATCACTTTCGAAGGATTCGAAGACAGTGTGCACGGTAATGGCATTAAGTATGGTGACTATGCTCAAGGTGTTGGCCTAGCATCTATTAGCCCAACCCCAATCGCATTAAACCTAAGCAAAGTGGATTTCGACAACATCACAACGGATCACAAGATAAGTAATGAGAAACTGGATGAAGTAGAAGCGGCAATCATCAAGGGTCTCAGCTATCTCTAAGCACGAGCGACTACCAACCAAAGGAACCAAATGATTTCAATCTTGCGACAGGTGCTAAAAACATTTGCGTTCCTTTTTCCAAAAGGTAAGCACCGTAACCAAGCTCTAGGGCTTGCACTTATTGCAACTATTGTTCCGTTAACTCAGCTCTTCATCATCCGAATTTTCAGCCACATGATCACAGCAGGCAAGAATCAAGAGCTAAATCATATAATCTTTAACTTCGTAATTTTCTTTGGTCTCTTTGCGCTAACTCACATTGCCACCTACTGGCAGAAGACCTACCGCGTTAAGGTTTTCAATGACGCGCTCACTTCAAAGGAGGGTTGGAAGAGCAAAGTAACCGAGAGCTGGGAATGGGCTCTCGCTTTTGAAACCAACAATCTGCTGCACACCTTTGCCCAGATTGTTGTCCTAGCCGCATACTTCACTTCAGTGAACTGGCAGCTAGGAATCATCAACGGTGTGATGATTGTTATCACACTGCAGTTCATCAAGATTATGTTCAACAAGCAGGTTGCAACTCAAGAAGGTTTTGCTCTTGCTCACAAGAAGAACCAGTCGGTCTCTGCATTCACCAAGGTTGGTTCAAGAATCCGTTCTGCTGAAATTGGATCCCTGATTGCAAATGCATCCTTTATCTTCTCGCTAGCCGCTCTCCTTGCTTTCAGCTACATGGGTAACATCGTTGCAGCTGACGCTGTCATGCTCTTCCTCGGTTTTAGAATGCAGAACAATAACCTAGGTCAGACCAGTGGATCTTTGATGCGTTTCGCCAGAGCTAAAGCCATGAGCGAAGCTCCTAAGAAATACAAAGGTATAAAGCCTGACAAAGACGAAGACGAAATGATGTAGCTCGGAATGAGCAAACCTACCTTCACTTTCGGATACAGCACCCTAGCTAGTCGTCTAGGCAACATCGTTCTACCTGATCTAGCCAATAACCCGAACTGGGATGTTCTAATCACTGTTCAGAGTGGCGATAAGAAACCCCCAACCGTAGAGCAGTTACTCCAATCCCCAACAGGCGACCGAGTAACAACCAGAGCCTTCGCAGGTAAAGGTGTCGCTAAGCTCAGAAACCAGGTGCTCTGCCTAGCAACCGGTGATTACGTAATCTTCGCTGACGACGACATCGTCTTTAACCCAGAGGGCATCGCTAAAGCAATCGAGTACATGGAAGCAAATCCTGCTCTCGCTCTAGTCCTAGGGCAAGCAGTCGATGATTCAGGAAGACTCAGGAAGAACTACCCAGGCTCCCCTGAGAAACTAACCAAACTCAACTCAGCGAGAGCCGCTACCTACGAAATGATTGTCCGCAGGGAACTTGTAACTAAAGCTGGAATTACTTTTGATGAGAACTTTGGAGCTGGGGTTAAGAAGACTTACCTAGGCGATGAATACATCTTTATCTGTGACCTCATCTCCGCAGGGCTTCGCTGCGAATACCTTCCTGTTGTCCTAGCCAACCACCCGACTGTCAGCTCAGGAAGTGGATGGGGAACAAAGAAGGACAGAGTAGCCAGAGCACTGATCTTCGACCGCGCTTTCAGGGGTAACCGAACCCTTCCCTACCTAGTCAGAATCGCTTTCGGCATGAGAAAGATTGGTAAGGGTTTATCTTTCACAGCATTCTTTAAGTTTGTCTTCAAACGCTAATCTTGCCTATCAGGGGTAACAGGTTAGACTTCTAACAATCCAAGCGTTTTGTGCGAAACGCTAGTTTCGAAAGGTATTAGATGTTTCGCAATCGACTTCCAGCGTTGGCTATTGTTCTGGCGTTGCTCGTATCTGTGTTAGTTGGCAGTTCTGCAGAAGCTGCTGCAAAAAAGAACGTTCTGCTCCCAAAACTCCCTGCCATGGTAGGCACCGGTGAAGTTGTTAAAGTAACAGCCGGTAAGTGGAGCCCAACCGCAAAACTCTCCTACCAGTGGCTATTAGATGGCAGGCCAATCAAAGGTGCCACAAAAACTTCATACACAGTTCCTGTAACAGCGATTAACAAGATGTTGAGCATTGTCGAAACAGCTAAGTTCTCTGACGGTAAGTCTATGTACGCTAATTCGCTATCTAGAAAAGTTGGACAACTCGTAATTACCGGAACCGCAACCATTGCATTCAAAGACGCCCAGAAGTCAGCTCTTGTCTTTACTTCCCCCAACTCAACAAATCCGGCTGTTGTGAAGAAGATCTCTTGGTTTGCTGGTGAATCCTTCGTCGAAGGTGAAAGCACCGCAGAACTTGCAGTTGATAAGAGATTTGAGTCGCTGAATGTTTATGCTTCAGCAACATACTCACTAACCGGTTACCTACCAATCACACTTAGCTCAAACAGCGTTGGCTTCAACGCTCCAGGCGTTACCGCGAACACGCTCATCTGGTCTGATGAATTCGATGACGAGCTCGGTTCCTCACCAAATTCAACTGACTGGCATGATGTCACAGGTAATGGTCGTAACTTCAATGATCCAAACACTCCGGTGGCTACCGGGTGGGGAAACCTAGAACGCCAGTACTACCTCCCTGGGGCAGCCGTGGTAGCGCAGTCGAATACAGCCACTGACGGCAAAGCGCTAAAGTTCACAGCAACTAACCAGAGCACGAATCCACACGCGCAAGGTCCTTTTGACTGCTGGTACTCATACAACTGGAAGGGTGAGCGTTATAACCCTCGAAAGAATTGTGAGTGGGTCAGCGGAAAAATTACGACCGAAGACAAGATCGGTTTCCTATACGGTCGCCTTGAAGCTCGCATCAAAACAACCGGAACAGCCGGCACTTGGTCTGCATTCTGGATGCTAGGTCAGGACTACCAGAGAGTTGGCTGGCCTGCTTGTGGAGAAATTGACATCCACGAAGGTAACGGAGCTATCCCTAAGACCAACTGGGGAACAATTCATGGCTATAACTACTGGCCGGGTGGACAGGTCAACAAGCAAACAAGCATCCTTGAGGACTGGCACGTTTATGCGCTGGACTGGAAACCAAACTACATAGCCTTCTCAGTTGATGGTGAAATCTACAAAACAATCACCCACACTGACTTGAAAACTGCTCCTTGGAATTTGGATCTGACCAAGAATGCTTGGGAATTCAACAAGCCTCAGTTTGCAATTTTGAACCTAGCAATCGGTGGAAAGATTATCGGTAACAACAACCTTCCGGTTCGTGTGAGCGACATCAACACCGACACAAAGACCATGGAAGTGGACTACATCAGGTATTCAAGCCTCGATGGTTATGGCACAATAATCCGCTACTAGATAGGCACTCAATGAAACTTCGTGTTATTGCTGCGTTACTGCTCTCTAGCTTCCTACTTGGAACTGCTCAAGCAAATGCAATCACTGCTGTCCCTAAGGCAACTCGTGTCGTTGTTTCAACTACCAGCACAACAGCTAGAGTTTCTTGGCCAGCATTTGCTAAATCTAAAGTCACTGCAATCAAAGTAGTAGCGACTGCCGGTTCATCAAAAACAACTAAGTCTCTAGCAAACACAGCCACCAGCCATGTTTTCACTAACCTAAAGTCAAGCACTCTATACACATTCTCGGTTACTGCGTTCTTCGGCTCTAAAGCTGGAGCTGCTGTCACATACAAGCTGAGAACTAAAGCAAAGCCTTCTCTGCTATACAACTCAATCTTCTTTGGAGCTCCTGAAGACATGGTTGTTGGCGATGGAGATCAGCAACTCTTTGCTCTACCTAATGGTGGAGAAACAACTTTCTCAACTACTACACCAACTAAGTGCAGCATCATCGACAACATGTTCCTTCGCCCACTTGCCATGGGTGAATGTGTTGTTGTGGCTTCAAACCCAGGCGATGCTTACTACAAAGCTGCGGATCCCATCTCACACAGTGTGACTATCACTGCTCCAATAGCATCACTAAACAAGACTCTTCTTTGGGAAGACGACTTCGATGGCGCTGCTGGAACAGGCCCTAACTCAGCTAACTGGGATGTATCAACTGGTGATGGTTGTGGAACTGCAGCTGGCTGTGGTTGGGGTAATGGCGAATCCCAATCTTATGCGGCTTGTGCCAACAAGCACGATGGTAGCGGTGGTTTGGTTATCACCTCATCGACAACAACAGGAGATCCGAACTGCAAGAGCAATAAGAAGTGGACCAGCGGTAAGTTCACCAGCTTTGGAAAGAAGCACTTTACCTACGGATACTTCGAAGCCAGACTAAAGATGCCATCCGGTGGTGGCACCTGGCCAGCATTCTGGACTCTAGGAACAAACATCAACTCAGTTCCATGGCCAGCCTGTGGTGAGTTAGACATCATGGAGTATGCCGGTAACGTTCCGCTTAGAACTACATCTGCTGCGCACTATGCAAACTCAAGTGGTTCTCACGAATACAAGAGCGGCGCAATCGTGAACAACACAGAGCTCTCTGAGGAATATCACACCTACGGAATGCTCTGGTTGCCTACTGAAGTTACCTTTGTCTTTGACGGCAGACCAGTTCTAATCTTGAAGAAGTCAGACACCGGACTTTCACGTTGGCCTTTTGGACCTAACGCTCAGGGTGTCCACCCGAAGATGTATTTGATCTTCAACCTAGCTATGGGTGGTAACTACGGTGGAGCAATTGATAACAGTCTTCAGAAAGCAACTTTCCACATTGACTACGCTCGCTATTACAGCGTCGATGGTTTTGGTGCCGTCCCGACTAACTAGGGTTCACTTTGGTAGCTTCACCCTTACGGGCATCATCGTCTTCAACCTGAAGCATTGCTGTCCAGACATCATGTAGTGCTGCGACGAACTGGTAACCTCTCGTCTGAGAAACCTTGGTCTTGAAGTTGTGATAATCAATATCCAATGACTCTTCTGCTACCCAGTTAGCAAAGACATCAGGCCTGACAAAGGCACGATACGGGTAATCTCCATCAGGGGACTTAGCAATCTCTGCATCAGCAAACTCTGCTAGACCGGTTAGAGATTCACGATCTCTAGCTCTGACTGTAATGAAGTCAGGGTATTCCTTCTTACGAACTGCACTGACGAAACCATTCTTAGTAAAAATCCACATAGCTATCTCCTCTTTTCAAGATAGATAACTAGTAAATAGAGAAAATTATTCTCCAAGCAATTAGTTCTGTGGGAAACCTAGGTTGATACCACCGTGGCTAGGGTCTAACCATCGACTGGTAACAGTCTTTTCTCTAGTAAAGAAGTGAACACCTTGGAGACCATGAGCCTTGGTGTCGCCAAACAATGAGCTCTTGAAACCACCGAAAGAGTAGTAAGAAACTGGGACTGGAATGGGAACGTTGATTCCAATCATTCCAACCTCAACCTCATTCTGGAATCTTCTGGCTGCACCACCGTCATTAGTAAAGATCGCAGTGCCATTACCGTAACGACCATCGTTGATAATCTTCAAACCTTCTTGGTATGACTGCACACGAACTACAGATAGCACCGGACCAAAGATCTCATCCTGGTAGACCTTTGAACTTGTTGAGACATTGTCAATAAGGGTTGGTCCTAACCAAAAACCTGAACTATCGCCATCAACTTCGATCCCTCTACCGTCAACAACAACTGTTGCCTTATCAGCAATAGCGATATCGATATACCCTGAGACTTTGTCTCGGTGTTCAGCGGTAATCAGTGGACCCATGTCACAGTTTCTTCTGCCATCACCGACCTTTAGATCTTTCATTCGCGATGCAATCTTCGCCACCAGTTCATCAGCAATAGGTTCAACCGCAACAACAACAGAGATTGCCATGCAACGCTCACCAGCTGAACCAAAACCTGCATTGATTGCAGAGTCTGCTACTAGATCCAAGTCAGCATCAGGTAGCACCAACATGTGGTTCTTAGCTCCACCTAGAGCCTGAACTCTCTTGCCATGGGCTGTTCCGCTCTCATATACATATTGAGCAATAGGTGTTGAACCAACAAAGCTGATGGCCTGAACATCAGGGTGCTTTAGTAGTGAATCAACTGCGACCTTATCGCCCTGGAGCACATTGAACACACCATCGGGAAGACCAGCTTCCTTTAGCTTCTCCGCAATCCAGATCGCAGCTGATGGGTTCTTCTCTGAAGGCTTTAGAACAACAGTGTTACCTGCAGCGATAGCAATCGGGAAGAACCACATTGGCACCATGGCTGGGAAGTTAAAGGGGCTGATGATTCCAACTACACCCAAGGGTTGCTTGATTGAATAAACGTCAATCGAAGTTGAAACTGATTCGCTATATGAACCCTTGAAGAGATTAGCCATCCCTGTTGCAAACTCAACTACCTCAAGCCCTCTAGTTACCTCCCCTAGAGCATCAGGCAGAGTCTTACCGTGCTCTTCTGTAACTATGGCTGCTAACTCTTCTTTCTTAGCGTTCAAGATCTCTCTGAAGTTAAACATGATCTGCTGACGCTTAGTCAGCGAAGTGTCACGCCAAGAAGGGAATGCTTCACTAGCTGATCTAATTGCAGCACTAGCATCGGCTTCTTCAGCCAAGGCAACTTCACGAACATCAACACCAAGAGCTGGGTCAAAGACTTTGCCAACACGATTACTTGAGTTATCAACTAGTTTGCCGTTGATGAAGTGCATGACTTTAGTCATGGGGTTCCTTAGTTTGTAATTGTTTTACCTAGAGCCAAAACTCTAAATCCGGCTCTCTGCCACTTAGCAACATCTAGAACATTGCGACCATCGATAATCAACTTGTTCGCTACAGAAACAGTTGTTGGATCAAGTTCTCGATACTCTTTCCATTCAGTTGCTAGAACAACTGCATCCGCTGAATCAAAGGCTTTGTGTAGAGCTTGTTCAACCGGTAGCTCTGGATGCTTCAAGCTAACTCCGTGGAGAGCAACAGGATCGTGAACTACAACATTTGCTCCTGCTGTCTGAGCTAGTAGTGCGATAGCAAGGGCAGGTGAATCTCTAACATCATCACTATCTGGCTTGAAAGCAGCGCCGAGAATAAGAACTTTCTTGTCCTTCAAACTACCCAGTTCCTGGGTTAGCAGGTGAATAACTCGATCTCTTCTACGAAGGTTGATGTTGTCTATTTCTTTTAGATAGGCAACTGATTGACCAACACCTAGTTCTTCTGCACGAGCCATGAGGGCTCTGATGTCTTTAGGTAAACAACCGCCGCCGAAACCGACACCGTTACGTAGGAACTTGTTACCGATTCTCTCGTCATAACCAATGGCTGTTGCTAACTGGCTAGCATCCGCTCCAGAGACCTCAGCAATCTCCGCCATTGCGTTAATGAATGAGATCTTGGTAGCTAGGAAAGCATTAGCTGCAGCCTTGACTAGTTCCGCTGTTGCAAGGTCTGTAACGAGGAATGGAATTCCACTTGCAATCATTGGAGCAAATACTGCCCTCAGTAGTTCTTCTGAACGAGGATTGGTGACACCAACAACCAAACGATCTGGTCTGAGTGAATCCTCTAGCGCTGTTCCTTCTCTTAGGAACTCTGGGTTCCACGCAAGGTTAGGCGAACTAAATCCTGTTGCCTCTGCCAGCAGCTCAGTCAATCTAACTGCAGTGCCAACCGGAACTGTTGACTTACCTGCCACCAATGCATCTTCACGAAGGTATGGAGCTAAGCCTTTAATCGCTGACTCTAGATAAGAGGTGTCAGCTGCAAGAGATCCTGGTGTCTGGGGAGTGCCAACACAGATGAAGTGAATGTCTGCTTCTCTTGAACTCTCGTCGTGCTGTGCCTTGAACTCAATGCGACCTAGAGCAATCTGTTCTGCAAGGGCTTCATCTAGACCAGGCTCAAAGAAGCCCGCCTTACCTTGAGAAAGAGATTCGAGCTTCTGCTGATTAGGTTCAATACCAATAACCTGGTGGCCAACCTTAGCCATTGCAACAGCATGGGTTGCACCTAGGTATCCCAACCCAATAACAGTGATTTTCATGGCCATGGGGCAAGTCTATCTAGCGGAGATTAACAACTCAGTCGGTGACGTGCAGGATAAATTCGTTGCTGGTAACTATCCCGCTAGGGGTCTGAATCTCTGCTCGATAAACGATGTCACCAACTTTAGCTGGACGAACTTTGAACACCACGGTGCTGTTATCTGGATTCTTAGCGGTGTATTTCTTCACAACCTGCCAAGCTCCATTAGTCCTACCTTCTAGCTGAATGGCATAGCTCTTAGCGCTCTTATCATTCAAGTTAAGAACAAGGCCCAGTGGAACTCGATCCTTTACCTTCCAAGTAGTTTGTTCAGTGCCATAGAGCTTTAGCAAAGCCTCGTATTGCTTAGGTTGGGCTGCCTGCCAAGATGCAAACATGATTGATGCGATAAGTATAAAAAAGCAGCTAGAGAAGCAATTACCCAAGTCCCAGGCTTTACCCTCTTCAGAGACTTCATAGATTGTTTTCAGCTCTAAAGACATGAACTACTGCGTTAGCGTGACCATGACCCATGCCATGTTCTTCCTTTAGAAAGTTGACCTGCTCAAGGTGCTTTTTGTCTTTGACCTTCTTCAGTTCTTTCATCCAGAAAGCTACTGGCTTGCCATATTTAGCTTCGATAGAAGGGAAGTAGCTCTTAGGGCCCTTTACTTTTTCGTCCATGAATAAAACTCTAGCAACGGGTCCTCCCCATACAATCAACATATGAATATCAATTACCTGAGAAGAGTTCTAGCCACCGGAGCAACCGTATTTGGCTTGAGTGCAGTGTTCCTTTTGATTGCCCCTGCACTATTCAATGAACTACTTGGCTTCATCACTAACCCTTTTCTTGAGTGGTCAATGCGAATGATCGCCATTACCCTGATTGCTCTCTGCGGAAATATGCTTTCTGTTTCACTAAAAGGAACTGATGACTCAGTGTTCTTCTCTGCAAGAGTCATGGCACTCTCAGCTGCAGCTCTTGGAACGCTAACTCTTTTGATACCTGTAAAAACATTGACTTGGTTTGACTACGTTTATGCAGCTATTGGTTTTGGATTTAGCCTTGCATACCTTGTCGGTTTAGCAAGGTCACCTAGAAACAATCCCCCAACTACCAACCGCTAAAGAACTAAGCTGTCACCGTCTTTAGGTGCACGAGAGTTCCAACCAAGTTTCTGGTGAACTAGATCACTAAATGATTCAGCAACACCTGATTCGCCGTGAACTACAAAAACATTTACTGGTGCTTCAACAGCAGTTCCTAGCCAAGCAATTAGCTCTTGTAGCAATGCTTGGTGCCGCCTTTGGGTACCTAACTCCGAGTCAAAGTGCAATTATTCAAGAGTTCATCGACACAGCGGCTATTGGTTTTGCTCTTCTTGGCTCTACAACTACTTGGCAATCATAGTTCTGTAGCGATTAGAAACAAACCTGTTGTCGATTGGGATGGTGACGCTGTCACCCCGTCGGTACCAATTAGGAATATCTCCCGAGGTTGAAGACAGTCGAACTGAATGAGCGCTTTTCAGTTTGCCAAACTTAAACTTCTGCGAAACCCAGCGCTTCGTGTCTTTACTAAAAACAACCTGTCCGTCACCATCGAGGAACTCGATCAGAGTTCCATCTGACGACTGATTCGGATTAATCTCACAAGTGACATTCATGGCAGATGTTGTGGCATAGCAGCGACCACCAGGTGCGTCTAGATTCGCAAGTGATGCACTTATCGGATCGCTTGGCGGGCTCCAAGACTCCCCCCAAAGATAATGCGCTACTTCAACAAATCTGTATGTGAAGGTCTTTCGGTTAGCATCTTCATTTTTACCAATAGGAAAGATGATTCTTTGAGGAGGTGAGTCATATCTCATGAAGGCACCATCGGATCTATAGATTCGCCAGGTGCTGGATGGATCAGCTAGCGGTGCATCAAACTCAATGTATGTTGGGGTGATTTCCTTTATCTTGATGTTCGATGGTTTTGCGGGAGCCGGTTTGATTAGTCGAAAGCTTTGGTATTCGCTGTTGGAAAGAGTGTTCCCTTGGCAATCAGCTTGAGGCTTTGCAAACACCATGAATACAGATGGTTGACTCATAGTTCCATGTACCTCTAAAAATCTGTCCGTAGTGCAAGACAAAGTTCCATCCGGTAGGTATCGATACTCGTAAGACTGAGCACCTGGAACCGCATCCCATTCAAAACGAATTGCGTCTTCAGCTAAATATCGAGACCTAACTTCCATTGAAGGATTAGCTGGATACAAATGGACAGAAAATAATTTCGATGGTTCGCCCACTACGCTGTCAGGGGTAATCAATCTCAATCGCCCAGCATAATCCCCAACAGGCTTATTGATGCGACAACTGAATGAGAATGTTCGTATCACTAGTTCTGGCGGTCCGCCGTCATAGCCGAAGCAAGGTGCAGATGTCCCGTCATCAAACTCAAAGGTTCCAGCGATGTATCCCCATGGATATTGCGTCCAAGCAATATCTGGATTTGAAACTCTCACATCATCCACATATAGGTACAAGGCATCTTGACGTCCATTCACCAATACCTGACCATTAAGTTCTTCTATGACCGGTGCCTTTGGTATTGTGACCGTTCGTAATATTGCTAAAGCAGGATCTGAAACTGCGTTCTCTCGCTTTATTTGCACTGCGAAGCTTTGTTTTCGTTGACCGGCAACTGTGTACGGGCTAGTTACGTTTCTTGCTACTAGTTTTGAGTTCACGTAGACATCAGCGCTTGACCCCGGCCAGCTAAAAGTCGCTGAGGTTTCGCTCACTGTGACAGTAGGTGCCGGCATGGTGTCACCGCTAGCCATTCGTCTTGCGAGCAACACCGCTTTATCTGCCGCTACTACTCCTGCGCCTGTAAAGAATGCTTGAGGAAGATTTGAGTCGACTTCGTTACTACAAACCCAAAGGTTTGTTTCTAAAGACTTTTGACAGCTCTCCCAGACCTTCGGTTTGGTCTCAAGTGCTGGCCTCGTGGTGGCTTGGAGAACTGACTGCACCTGGGCGGCTGTCAGAGTTGGATTAGCTTCAAGAACCAGCGCAGCTACTCCTGCAATTACCGGAGTCGCTGCGGAAGTTCCACCAAAACCATTGGTCACTCCAATTGGATCGTAGGCAATGCTGTCCACACCTGGAGCGATGAGATCTAAGTTCGGTCCCCAGCTAGAAAATATTGCTCTCGCACCGAAGTGATCCGAAGCACCAGCTCCAATTAATCCAGAGATCGGATAAGAGGCTTGGGAGCTCTCAGTAGTTTTACCTTGTAAGCAGCCCCTGTTTTGAGCGCCTAAATTGTAATAAGCACCCCATTGAAAATATAAGGTGCAGCCGCTGTTACCCATCGCCCCCACAACAACTACTCCTCGTTGAGTGATGTCAGTCAGAATCGCGTTCGTCTCAGCATCATTGAATCCTGTGAAACTCATGCTTATTACTTGAGCGCCTTGGTCGGCTGCCCAAATTATTGCTTTCTTGATTGCATCGGAGTCGCAGGCGTCTAGAAAACAAACACGACCGATAATCAGTGACACTCCTGGCGCAACTCCACCAACTCCAGTTGTTGGATCGTAATCAGCCGCAATGGTTGAAGCGGTCAAGGTCCCATGCTCAGGAAGTGGAGGTTGCGAAGGAACAAAATCTTTGTAAGCAACCACTTTGCTAGACAACCCCGGAATGTTTGTAGAAATTCCACTGTCTAATACAGCTACCTTGACCCCAGCGCCTGTTGCACCAAGCTGATGAGCGATATCTCCACCTATGGCAGTCATAGCCCATTCGTTATGGGAGGCAAGAGTTCCAAACTCAGGCCAGTAGTTTGAATTGTCTGCAAGCGCTGATGTAATACCTGACGCAGTAAAACAGAGCGCAAGTACTGCGCTTAGAGTTTTACGAGTCAGAGACCTGAACATGCCTTCAGTCTATTTCGCCTTATGGAACAGCGTTCATAACGCTTTAGTATCGAGGCGTTAGTCGCTGGGCTCGTAATCATCTAGCCTTACTAGGCTTTTCGGATGGCCTCTAAATACAACGTCTCAGTTCTTTTCGTTCGCGCAGCTCTTGCCCTTGCACTCTTCGGAAGTGTTTACTGGCAGGTCAGTGACAGAATGATGCACAACCTATTCAGACCAACTGAATACTTTGCATACTTCACAATCACTTCATCTCTGCTAACTGCGATTGTTTTGGCTCTCTCAGCAATACAACTATTTAGAGGTGTTGCTGAGACTAAGTGGATGAGCCTGTCTCGTCTAACCATGGCAGTTTCAATGGTCATCGTTGGTGTCATATACAATGCTCTGCTTAGAGGTGGAGATCCTGATCCTAGAGATGTTGGCTATGACTGGCCTGTGTTTCCTAATGAGGTCCTACACACCTATGTGCCTATTCTTATCTTTATTGAGTGGATGCTAACTAGAACAACAATTGCACTCAAGATCAATCAGGCTTTCTGGGTTCTTCTCTACCCACTAGCTTGGTTAGCGTTCTCATTCGCTAGAGGGCTTACCCAAGGTTGGTGGCCATACTGGTTCATTGACCCTCAGTATGGAATCGGAACTCAGGCAACTTGGATTCTCGTTATTGCAGTCATGTTCAGCGTACTCGCTCTTGGCTTTATCCCAGCCCAAAGAGCTATTGCTAGAAGGTAATCCTTTATCAATTAGCCTTAGCCAATGATTGACTTCTCCGCTCCAGATTTTGTAGTCGACCCTTACCCGGCTCTTGCTGAGCTGCGTGAGTTTGAAACTCCGGTCTGGCATGAGGGTCTAGGGATATGGCTGGCTGCAAAGCACCGTGACGCTAACGCTGTTCTCAGAACTAAAACACTAGGAAGAATCTTTACCCCTAGAGATCCAGAGTCAGAGTGGAACGAGTTCAACTGGTTGCACTCAGACAGCATCCTCGATTCAGAGCCCCCTAAACACTCCAGACTCCGATCTCTAGTCGGTAAAGCATTCTCAAGGTCAAGGATTGAATCACTCAAACCCGAGATTGAACGTCTTGCCGGATTACTGCTAGACCAAGCTGAAGCTAAGTTGAATAACGCTGGTTCATTTGACCTAATAGCTGACTATGCAGAACCACTGCCTGTAAAGGTGATTGCTGCTCTCCTAGGTTTCCCAGATGAGGATGAGCATCTACTTAGACCTTGGTCTCAAGCAATAGTAAAGATGTATGAGGTTAACCCCTCTGAGGAATCGCAAGCAGAAGCAAGAACTGCAGCCCATGAGTTTGCTGAATATGTCAGAACACTGATGCTTGAACGTAAAGCTAATCCAGGCGAAGACCTAATCAGCGAATTAGCTTCAGTTGAAGAAGCTGGTGAGAAGCTAAACACCCAGGAATTAATCGCAACCTGTGTTCTTTTACTCAATGCCGGACACGAGGCAAGCGTAAATGGTTTTGGAAATGGCATTGTTGCCGCTCTGGAACGAGAGGATCAGGCTCAACTACTTAGAGAGAACCCCAGGGCTGTTACAGATACCGCTATCGATGAGTTTCTCCGGTTCGATGCTCCACTTCAACTCTTTGAGAGAACAGCAACCCAAGATACCGAGGTTGGTGGGATCACAGTCCTTGAGGGTCAGAAGATTGCCTCACTTCTAGGCTCAGCCAATAGAGACGAGAGCATCTTTGAGAACCAAGAGCAGCTGGATCTCACCAGAGAGAACAATCCGCAGATTGGATTTGGTGCTGGAATCCACTTTTGCCTAGGCGCGCCACTGGCCAGATTAGAACTTAGTGTCTCTCTCCCCATGCTTTTTGAACGTTTCCCAGCTATTCAACTCGCCCAAGCTCCCATCCGCAGAGCCACCTTTGTTCTGCGTGGTTACGAGACAATTCCCGTCAAATTAGGCCAAATTTAGCCAAATCTGGCTGTTTTACCGCTTGTAACGAATTGGTAACTCGCAATTCTAGAGCCGTTTCGTTTCCAAATGCTGAGAGTATCCTTGGAATGCAGTCCCCAAAGTCGGGTGTCCCATTGGTTTGCCCGACCTAACTAATTAGGAAAGGCTACACAAAATGGATCAACTTGGAGTGCTATCACACGCTCTAACTGGATATCAATTCAGTGCTGTATACAACATGCTTTCACTTGGTATCGCAAGCATGCTATTCACCTCATTCTTCTTGTGGATCGCACGAGACAGAGTGCTACCTAAGTACCGCATGGCAGTTATGGTTTCAGCAACCGTTACATCAATCGCTGCTTACCACTACTTCCGTATGTTCGACTCATTCAGCCACG
>RFNI01000162.1 GCA_009927245.1 Actinomycetota bacterium
TGCTTGAAAGGCTTCTTACCAGTTCCAGAAACTTCACCGTGACGCTTAGTTGACTGAGTACCCTGACGAGCAGCAGCGAGCTGAGCAACAACTACCTGGTGAACAAGTGGAATGCTGATGTTGACATCGAACAGAGCTGCATCAAGTTCAACTGAACCTGACTTCTTACCCTGTACGTCTAATACATCTACGTTAGCCATGAGAATTAAGCACCCTTCTTGACGGCGTTACGAACGAATACGAGTGAACCCTTAGAACCAGGAACTGCACCCTTGATCAACAGCAGACCTTTTTCAGCGTCAATGCCGTGGATAGTTAGGTTCAGAGTTGTTACTCTGTCCTGACCCATGCGTCCAGCCATACGAGTTCCCTTGAAAACACGTCCTGGAGTGGTGGTAGCACCAATCGAACCAGGCTTACGGTGGTTACGGTGAGCACCGTGAGAAGCACCAACACCGTGGAAGCCGTGACGCTTCATGTGACCGGCGAATCCCTTACCCTTGCTGGTACCAACAACGTCGATGACCTGACCAACTTCAAAAACCTCAACACCAAGTTCCTGACCAACCTCATAGGTGTCAGCATCTAGGGTTCTGATTTCTGCTAGGAAGCGGCGAGGAGTAACTCCAGCCTTCTCGAAGTGACCAGCATCTGGCTTGTTAACCTTGCGTGGGTCGATTGCACCGTATGCAACCTGGATAGCTGTGTAGCCATCGGTCTCAGCGTTCTTGATCTGAGTAATTACGTTTGAGCCTGCTTCAACAACAGTGATCGGAACCATCTTGTTGTTGGCATCCCAAGCCTGAGTCATACCGAGCTTCTTGCCCAGTAGACCTTTCACAATACGAACAGTAGTCATTAGTTTTCCTTAGAGCTTGATCTCAATGTTGACGTCGGCAGGAAGGTCGAGGCGCATCAATGAGTCAACTGCCTTAGGAGTTGGGTTGATGATGTCGATTAAGCGCTTGTGGGTGCGCATCTCGAAGTGCTCGCGACTGTCCTTGTATTTGTGCGGAGAACGAATAACAGCGATTACGTTCTTCTCTGTAGGTAGTGGTACTGGACCAACAACCTGGGCACCGGCACGGATAACT
>RFNI01000069.1 GCA_009927245.1 Actinomycetota bacterium
TGTTGCCTGATTAGGGCAACGACTATGAGTTTACTTCGTATTTGAACGGCTAGCTGCTGGATAAGTTGAGCTCTAAATCCCAAAGGATGTTAGCTTCCAGCGTTCTAGCAGACTTTCACAACTGCTTTCCTATTTGTGATTGAGATGCACGCGCTAACAGTCATCGCTTGATACTTTTGGGTTAGTTTCACTACACCTTTTGAAACTGAGTATTTGTATGGGGTAGCCTTCACAGCTGTAATCAGATAGTCAGTGCTCAGACTCTTTCGAGCTTTTGTTGCAAGCCTGTTTGCTTGCGCCACGACTGAGTTCGCTAGGATAACGAGATAGTCTTCGATCTGCATCCTGAGAGAAAAGTCAGCTAAGGTCTGCAAATTCACTGTCGATTTCGGATTAGGCGGGGTTATCGCGGTTGGCAAGAGACTAATGTCCGTGGTTGCAGTGGAAGTTATGATTCCCAAGGTGAAGTATGGAGTTTCTGCTTCGCTTTTGACTGCGTAGGTCTTCCCATCGCCACTGATGGTCACCACTGTGTGGATGTGGTTGAACTCATCAGATGCCATAGTTGCAGGTACTTTGACATCGAAGATGTAGTCCGTGTTGCTCGGGTTCTTGACATTTGCAATTTTCTCAACAGCTGAATACCGAGCTTCAGGATTGTCAGTTACATTTCCCATCATGTTCCAGCTCGCCATAGACAATGAAGATGAGTAGATCACAGATGCCGAATCCATCGGATCAATAAACTGAAGCAACGCTTTATTTCTAGTTGTATAGTGGGTGGCTTTGGGTTTACCTAACCTTTTGAGAGCGGAAGTCTTGAAGTTGTAGTTAGCCGACGCATATGTAGCAATGGTTCCGAAGTAAAGCCCATTCTTTAGCCCGTAGTCCTTGACACTTGTATCACCGGCAGAAGATGAAGGTGAAAGCAGGTTCATGGTGGACATGCGATATTTGAAGTTGTTGCCTGAAGCCACTGCGGTGAGCTTAGTCAGTCCGATTGCGGTAGCACCTAGATCGCTCTTGAGAGTAGATGTCAAATTCATCTTCTTCTCTGTGCGTATCTTCTCGTGGAAATTCTCCATCGCAAGCGCTAACTCTTGATGGTTTGCACTTGCCGCAAACTCCTCGTAAGTTAGAGTTTCTGACACTGCCTGTGCACTTGTTACAGTGAGTGAACTTGAAAAAATTGCTACTGTGGCGACTATCGCCATTGTGATTTTGTTGACCAATTTAGCCCCCTATGGTTATTTCCAGCATAGTAGGGGATAGGCGTGGGAAGGCTGCTCGGAATCCCCCAAATTTTCGGGCTAGAATTGCCTCGGACTCCCCGTGCGGCGTCACCTCGGCTAACTCCCCCAGGATCGAAAGATAGCAAGGGTAACTGGGCTCTGGCGGGTGTGCGGGGAGTCTTTACACAACCCATACTTTTGTCAGCAGAGAGGTTTAGGCTCAATAGGTGTCCACCGCTCTCTATCGTCGTTATAGACCTGAATCATTTGCCGAGCTAATCGGTCAGTCTCAGGTGACTGTGCCGCTTATGGCTGCTCTAAAGAGCGATCGAGTAAACCACGCTTATCTGTTTAGTGGTCCTCGTGGTTGCGGTAAGACAACCTCTGCAAGAATCCTTGCTCGTTGTTTGAACTGTGCTGAAGGTCCAACCGACACTCCTTGCGGCAAGTGTGCCTCTTGTATTGAGCTATCTAGGGATGGTTCTGGTTCTCTAGATGTTATTGAAATTGATGCTGCTAGCCACAACAAGGTTGAGGATGCTAGAGAGCTAAGAGAAAGAATTGCTTTCGCACCTTCTCGTGACCGATACAAGATCTTCATTCTGGATGAGGCTCACATGGTTACCAAAGATGGTTTCAATGCTTTGCTCAAGGTAGTTGAAGAGCCACCAGCCCACGTAAAGTTCATCTTTGCAACTACTGAACCTGAAAAAGTCATTTCAACTATTAGATCTAGAACTCACCACTACCCATTCCGCTTAGTTCCTCCTGCACAGATGCTCGAGTACTTAGGTCAGATGGCAGCTTCTGAGAAGGTCAAGATCGATGAAGGTGTTCTAAGCCTGGTAGTTAGGTCTGGTGGAGGTTCAGTGAGAGATTCACTTTCACTACTAGATCAACTAATCGCTGGTTCAGATAAGAACCATGTCACTTACGAACGTGCTATTGGACTTCTTGGTTATACCGATGCAGCACTTCTTGATTCTGTAATTGATGCTTTTAGTTTGGGAGATGCTGCTGAGGTATTCGCAAGCGTTGACAGAGTTATTCAATCTGGTCAGGACCCTCACAGATTCGTTGAAGACCTATTGGAGCGAATCAGAGATCTAATTGTTGTTGGTTCGGTTGGTCTGGCTGCAAAGAATGTCCTTCGAGATATTCCTCAAGATCAACTAGATCGAATGAGATTGCAAGTTGAGAGATTCGGTAAAGCTGAGTTGAACTACGCAGCTGAAGTAATTGCTGAAGGTCTAACTCGTATGAACGGTGCAACCAGCCCGAAGCTTCAGCTAGAGCTAATGCTTACTAGGGTCTTGGTTCCAGCCCAAGACACTTCAGAAACTGGCTCACTAGCTCGCATCGATCGTCTTGAACGAAGAATGGGCTTGGCTGGAAATGCTCCAGTTGCTGCACCAGCAGCTGGTCAGCCTCAGGCAGCAGCTCCAGCTTCAGCACCTCAATCGGTTCCAAGCGCTGCGGTAACTTGGGAAACTTTCCAAGCTGCTTGGCCTGATATCAAGACCAAGCTTGCTGAGATTTCTAGATCTGCTTGGCAGGTTGTTCTTCCGCAAACCCCTGTTGGTTTTGATGGGGAAGTTCTAGACATTGCTTTTGCTAATGAACACGACAAGACAGTATTCAAAGATGGTGGAACTACTTCTCCTAGTGAGCAGCTGCGTAAAGCAATCTTTGATGTTCTAGGTGTTCGAGTGAAGTATCGTGCTTTGACTAAGTCAGAAGGTGAACCGGTAGTTCAGGTTTCAACTCCTGCTTCTACTGCACCAACTGAGCCAATTGCTAAAGCTCCTGAAGCTGTTGTCAATGAGAACAGAAACAAACTCATTGACGAAGACAGTCAGGTTGGCGAGTCAGTGCTTAGAGACATTCTTGGTGCAGAGCCAGTTGATGGTGACAAATAATGTATGAAGGTGTAGTTCAAGACCTTATTGATGCTTTGAGTCGTTTGCCTGGTGTCGGACCTAAGTCAGCTCAACGTATTGCTTTCTATCTAGTTCAGACTGATGATGATCAAGCAGCAGAGTTAGCAAAGATTCTTCTTGAGGCTAAAGACCGGGTTCGATTCTGTGACACCTGCGGAAACGTAGCTGAAGCTGAACTTTGTAACATCTGTCGTGATCCTCGTCGAGTCAAAGATGCCATCTGTGTTGTTGAAGAATCTAAAGATGTTCAGGCTATTGAGAAGACTCGAGAGTTCAAGGGTTACTACCACGTCCTTGGTGGAGCTATCAGCCCTATTGATGGCATTGGTCCAGATAACTTACGAATCAGAGAGCTGATGTCTCGTCTAAATGACCCTGAAATCAAGGAAGTTATTATCGCCACCGACCCTAACCTTGAGGGTGAAGCGACCGCTACATACCTAACTCGTTTGCTTGCTCCACTGGGGATTACCGTTAGCCGCCTAGCTTCTGGGCTCCCTGTTGGTGGAGATCTGGAGTATGCGGATGAGGTCACTCTAGGCCGTGCCTTCGAGGGTCGCCGGATAGTTAGCCAGCAGTAACAAAAGGCTCAAATCAGGGCTAAACTTTAACTATTCATCGTTGAAAATCCCCCCATTTTTCCTTACCCAGGAGAGAAGTCCCTTGGCGCTTATTGTCCAGAAGTATGGCGGCTCGTCAGTAGGCGATGCCGACAAGATTAAGCATGTCGCTAGGCGCATCATCGAGACTCAGGCTGCTGGTAACCAGGTTTGTGTAGTGGTCTCGGCCATGGGGGATACTACCGATGAACTTATGGATCTAGCCAACCAGGTTGCTTCAAAACCTGAGGGTAGAGAGCTGGATATGCTCCTAACCGCTGGTGAGCGTATTTCAATGGCTCTAGTCTCAATGGCTATCAACGACCTAGGTGCTAATTCACTTTCTTTTACCGGCTCTCAAGCTGGAATCATTACCGATGAGGTACACGGTAATGCTCGTATTGCAGAGGTAACTCCAGACCGAGTTGCTGAAGCACTAGCTGGAGGCAACATTGCTATCGTTGCGGGCTTCCAGGGATTCAACAGAGACAGTAGAGATATCACAACTCTTGGTAGAGGTGGATCAGATACCACTGCTGTTGCACTAGCTGCAGCACTTAAGGCTGATGTCTGCGAATCTACAGTGACGTTGATGGTATCTACACAGCAGACCCTCGCATCATCCCAACTGCTAGAAAACTAGAAGCAATTGATGTTGAGTCAATGCTTGAGCTAGCTGCCGCAGGAGCAAAGATTCTGCACATTAGAGCAGTTGAGTTTGCTCGTAGACACAAAGTGAATTTAGTAGTTAGGTCAACTTTTAGCACTGACCCTGGAACAGTAGTTATCTCTGATGAAAATGGAGCAAAGCAAATGGAAGAATCAATCGTTTCTGGTGTTGCCACCGATAAGTCTCAGGCGAAGATTACTGTCATCGGTATTCCAGATGTGCCTGGTAAGGCAGCAGCAGTGTTCACCACTGTTGCTGAAGCTGGAGCGAACATCGACATGATTGTTCAAAACACTCCTACCGGTTCGGATGTGACTGACTCAGTAAGTGACATCACCTTTACTTTGCCTAAGGGAGATCTAAAGCGAGTGCTTGATGCTTTGGCTCAGAACAGAGATGTCCTTGGTTACCGTGAACTTGAAAGCGATGAGCAGATCGGTAAGTTGAGTGTTGTTGGTGCTGGTATGAGAACTCACTCTGGTGTTTCAGCGATCCTGTTTAGAGCGCTAGCTGAAGCAGGTATCAACGTAGAGATGATTTCAACTTCTGAGATTCGTATCTCAGTTATCACTTCTCTTGAGCAGGTTGATGATGCAGCTCGTGCAGTGCACAAGGCTTTTGATCTTGATTCAGACACAGTAGCGACTGTCTACGCAGGAACTGGTCGATAATGGCGAAACCAAACCTAGCCCTCGTTGGTGCTACCGGCGCCGTTGGCACCGTAATGATTGACATCATCAACAACCGTGAAAACATCTGGGGAGAGATTCGTCTCATAGCTTCTGCAAGATCTGCTGGTAAGAAGATTACTGTTCACGGTGAAGAGCTAACTGTTGTTGAACTAACCCCTGAAGCTTTTGATGGTATCGACATTGCAATGTTCGATGTTCCAGATGAGGTCTCTGAGGTTTGGGCGCCGATTGCAGCTGCTCGCGGAGCAGTTGCGGTTGATAACTCTGGTGCTTTCAGAATGGATCCAGAAGTTCCACTAGTAGTTCCTGAGGTAAACCCTGAGCAGGCTAGGAATAGACCTAAGGGCATAATCTCTAACCCGAACTGCACAACCTTGACCATGATGGCTGCCCTAGGTGCTCTGCACCGAGGTTGGACTCTGACTGAACTTGTTGTTTCCAGCTACCAGGCTGTTTCTGGTGCAGGTGCTGCTGGTATTGCAAGACTAAGGGATGAGATCACTGCTGTCTCTGGAACAACTGCTGGTGAAGCTAGTGAAGATGTTCTAAACACTTTGAATGCAGCTGGTCTAGGTCTAGATGTTTCTCCTTTTGCTGCACCTGTTGCCCTGAACGTTATTCCTTTTGCTGGCTCTCTAAAGGCTGGTGGCTTCTCAAGCGAAGAGATGAAGGTTCGTGATGAGAGCAGAAAGATTCTGGGTATTCCAGATCTCAAGGTTGCCGCTACCTGTGTCCGAGTTCCAGTGTTGGTTAGTCACTCTCTGGCTGTTCACGCAACCTTTGCGAGTCCGCTCACCGTTGCTGAGGTGCACAAGGCTCTAACTGAAGAGCCAACCATTCGTTTGGTAGATGACCCAGCGAATGGTCAGTGGCCAACTCCGAACCTTGTCGCAGGTCAGGATCCAACCTTTGTTGGTCGTGTTCGCCAGTCACTGGATTTCCCAAACAGCATTGAGATGTTTGTAGTGGGAGATAACCTTCGCAAGGGTGCTGCTCTAAACACCTACGAAATTGCTGAGCTTGTTGCCAGTGAATTCTAGGCCTCTCGGCTAACCTAAAAGTATGCGCAAGTTCGGGGTTTTATTTCTAGCAGTATCGACGCTTTTGTTGGCTGCCTGTGCCTCAACTCCAAGCACTCCTGATGAGACCACGCTCCCGCCAACTCCACCTGCCGAAGCTCCTATAGTCAATGCCGCTGATTACAGCAACTCTTACGGTGGTTATGTATTCAGAGTTGGTGGTGGAACTGTTTGGTGCACCATGAACCTAGTTCCAAACAATGTGGTCTGTGAGCAGCGAGAAGTCGATGTTTCTTACCAGCTTCCAACAACTCCACCAGACTGCCAGGGTGCCTGGGGTTACCAAGCCAGACTCTGGGGCTTCCAACCTTCGCAGGGTAAAGTCGCTGACTGGATGTGTGCTGGTGGTTTGTATTCAGATCCTGAAGGTGTTTATTCACTCCCTAACGGAAGCAAGATTACTGTTGGGGCTATCACTTGCTATGCAGCAGAGTTGGTAGCACGTTGTGATAACACCAACGAGGAATACATAGTTCTAGGTGCCGAACAGTTCGGTTTTAGTTCTTAGCCTTTAGAGTCAGCAGTCTGACCTCTGGTCGACAGGCAAATCTAATCGGTGCATAAATCGAGTGACCCAAGCCAGCACAGACTTGAAGAAAAAAGTTCTTACCCTCTGTGTCCGTAAGTTCTGCTAAACCTCTTGCGTATCTGGTTGGTAGATCGCAGTTGGTGACTAGAGCACGACCGGTAATGGGCCAACAAACCTGACCACCGTGAGTGTGTCCTGCGAAGATGATTTCAGCACCTTTCTCACTAAGGTCATCTAGTGCTTTGAGGTATGGGGCGTGGGTAACACCAATTACAAGATCTGATTTTTTCTCAACTAGTTCAACATTTGAGATATCCGCAATTCCTTCGTGAGCATCATCTGTTCCAATGAAGGAGAGCTTGTTGCCGTTGATGGTAAGTGAATTACTTTTGTTGTTTAGGTCTACCCATCCACCTGTTGTGAAGCCCTCTAACAGCTCCTCCGTATTGAGCCTTTCGTGAGTAACATCATGAGCCTTTGAAGGCTTAGTGAAGTATTTGAATGGGTTTCTAACCGAAGGAACGAACATGTCGTTTGACCCGTTGACGAATACTCCAGGAAGTGTTGTTAATCCTTTTAGTGAATCCAGAGTTGCTGGGATAGCGTTTCTGGCCCCTAAGTTATCTCCAGTGTTAATTATTAGATCCGGGTTTAGCTTGGCTAAAGCTTTGATCCAGTTTTGCTTTCTTTGCTGCCAGGGTGCCATGTGGATATCTGAGATGTGCAGGATGGTTATCTCTTTAGAACCTTTAGGGAGAATTTCTAGGGACTCTCGTCTAACTGCAAACCAGAATCTTTCAATCAGAGTTGCGTAGATAATCACTAAAACAACTGGAACTAGGAACCAGAGCATCTAGGGCTTACGGGCCTTTGCTAATAACTAGAAGAATTGCTGAAGCTGAGTCAACAGCTTTGCCAGCGGCTGGCTTGGTTCCAACAACGCTTCCAGCTGGAATTGTTGGGTCGTGAACGAAGAAGTCACCCTGTGAAGGTTGTGGTGCACTGACGGTTGGGAATCCTGCTGCATTCAGTGTCACTGTCGCTTCAGCTACGCTCATTCCATTCACATTAGGAACCTGGGTAAAGCCACCCTTAGAGATATAGATCTTGATTTGGGTTCCAACTGGAACAACTGAGCCAGACTTAGGTCTGGTGTATGCGACTGTTCCAGCAGGCTGAGTAGAGCCAACCTGGTTCACGATGATCTTGGTGTTTAGGTTCAGTGCAGCAATGTTCTGAGTGGCTGCATCAGGGACTAGACCTGCAACAGCTGGGACGGTAACCATCTGAGCGTCAATCATGCTCTGAGGTGGTTCATCAAATTCAACACCTGGGTAAGCCTTGTTAGCGCTCTTCATGATCGTGCGCCAAATCTCGTGACGTACGGTGCTTCCCTTTTTACCATTCAGGTTGATCTTTCGAAGAGAAACATCTCCCGAAACGTTTCCAACCCAAACGGCGGTTGAGACCTTGCTTGAGAAACCAGTCATCCAAGTGTGAACACCAGCGTCTGTTGTTCCGGTCTTGCCAGCTAGCGGAGTGTTATCTCCAGTTGCTGAAGCACCACCGGTACCACCGTTGATTACAGCCTTCATGGCTTTGGTCATGGCCGCAGCAATCTCAGGGCTCACGGCTTGAGTACAGATTGATTTAGGGACTGAGATTTCTGAGTTAGTTTCTCTAACTACAACTTTGTCAATTGCTATCGGGGTGCAGAAGACACCTTTATTGGCAACTCCCGCAAGGGCAGCAGCCATAGTCAAAGGTGCAACTTCGTTGATACCAAGAATCGATGCTGGATAAGAGACCAGTTCGTTGCCATCAGCTCTATGAACTCCAAAGCGCTTAGCCATATCTCTGATATCACAGAGGTCTAGCTTGCTGGCCATGTATGCAAAGGCAGTGTTAACAGACAGGGCTGTTGCTTGAATAGCGTTTAGATCTTCTGGTTCATTAGCGTCGTTGCCTGGAGCCCAGGTTCCAACCAGTTCACCACAGCGAGATGAGAAGTCAGTGGCGTTATTCCATTCTTTGATTCGACCGTCGACGTGTTCATTGAGAGTGTGACCCTTAGATAGCCATTCAGCGAGAGTGAATATCTTGTATGTCGAACCTGTTTGGAAACCAGATGACCCACCGTAAGGGCGATCTGTTGAATAGTTCACTGAAGTGTGACCAGGAATATCTGATCCGGTCTGGTCGTAGATTCTGTTCTGAGTTAGGGCTAGAACTCTTCCAGTGCCAACCTGAACTGAGACGCTTGATGAACCTATTTTGCTCACATCTGCTGGAGGTACCCAAGCCTTGGTTGCCTTATCTGCCACCTTCTGCAGCTTGATGTCCATGGTGGTGTAGATATCTAGCCCACCCTTGCGAAGCAGTGCTTCACGGTCTGTTTGAGTTGGACCAAACTCAGGGGAGTTACGGATAGTCCAGACGACATAGTCACAGAAGTAAGCTGTGGTTTGATCTGCCTCACAACCAGTTGGAATCTTCTGGATGTTTAGCGTAATCGGAGTCGCTTTATAGGCATTAGCTTCTGCTTGAGTAATGTCACCAGCATCAGCCATGTTCTGAATTACATAGTTACGTCTGTCTAGAGCTCGCTTTTTGTTCTCTTCAACATCGGGACGGTAGTCTTCGGCACCCTTAAGCATCGCGGCAAGCATCGCAGCTTGAGGCACGTCTAGGTCTTTTGCTTTGATACCGAAGTAATACTCGGATGCTGCCTCAACACCGTTGATGTTGGTTCCAAAGAAAGACAGGTTGAGATAACCAGCGAGAATGTCTTGCTTGCTGTAGCTCTTTTCTAGAGCTAGGGCTAGACGAATTTCTTGGAATTTTCGCTGAAGTGCATGAGCGCTGTCAGTTTGCATTGCAATAGCCTCTGGGTCACCAGATAGGACAGCTGCTTCCAGAAGGTTGTTCTTCACATACTGCATGGTGATAGTGGAACCACCAGGACCCTTACCAGCCTTAGCAACGTTAGTCAGTGTTGCTCTGGCTAAGGAGATCCAGTCAACACCAATGTGCTCATAGAAGCGAGGGTCTTCAGTGTCGATGGCGGCACGAATCATGTTCGGGGAGATTTCATCGAACTCAACTGAGATTCGGTTCTCGTTGAAGAATCGAGCGACCATTACAGGTTTTCCATTCTTCACCGCGTAAATATTCGATGCTTCAGCAGCGTTTACGGGTTTGATGAAGTCAGGTAGGTTCTCAAAAACTGAAAGAGTTGCTGTTACACCTAGGCTTCCCAACCAAACCATTGGTAGGAGTAGGGCAAAGCTGAGCAAGCTAGCAACTGAGCTAAGGCCCAGTAGCGCTAGCCAGCCACCTCGCTTGGCTTTTTTACCCTTAACAGACATAGACTCTAGGTTACCTTCAAACTCTGAGAGGAAGCAGTTAAATGACTACCTGGGAATACACCGTAAGCCCTCTGCCACCCCACAACCCTAAGCAAATACTAGACTTTTGGGGTCAACAGGGCTGGGAACTTGTTCAAGTGGTAACAACCCCTGAGGGCGGATATGTTGCTTATATGAAGAAACCTAAGGCTGAATAATGACTGGCAAAATCGAGGCAAGACTCATCGAATTGGGTCACCCACTTCCTGAATTAGTACCACCGGTAGCGGCATACATTCCAGCTGTGGCAACAGGCAACATCGTGATGACCGCAGGTCAACTACCTTTTGTTTCAGGTGTTCTAGTTGAGACAGGTAAAGTCCCTAACCAGGTATCTCCAGAAAGAGCTAAAGAGCTTGCTCAGATCTCAGCACTGAACTGTTTAGCAGCCATCAAGTTTGCTATCGGTGACCTAGATCGAATTACCAGAATTGTTAAAGTAAATGGCTTTATCGCCTGCGACCCTAGCTTCACTGGTCAGCCTGCAATCAACAACGGAGCTTCTGAGTTCCTAGGTGCAGTATTCGGTGATGCTGGTATTCACGCTAGATCAACCATCGGTGTTGCAGTACTT
>RFNI01000156.1 GCA_009927245.1 Actinomycetota bacterium
GACTTGAATGAGTTGCCTAATTCTTCAAGGGCGGTGGCTAAGCCACCGTCTAGGAGAATGAAATCTTTTTGCACCTTGAAAGTCTAACTTCTAACCATAACGGTGCGAGGAGCTAAGAACGAGGTCGCCTAGTTTCCTTAGCTGGGAAACTCAGAGAAGCTTTGGATAAGAAGATAGCGAACACTAAGGCGACAACAATTCCAGAGCTGATGCCAAGTTCAATTACTGCTCGATCGAACTCAACTTGAGACTTGCCATCGGCTAGTGTCATCGATGCACCAACTGTCAGGATGTGTCTAACCGCAGCTATAACACCGATGATTAGGAAGTTCTGGAGTTGGAATACACCGTCTGTATATCTAGCAACTACGGTTCTCAAAATCTCGAGGATGATGATGATGAAAAGAATGTCGTTGATGGCCTGGATCATTCCGGTTGGAAAGAACGGAGTAGTTTCAAACGCACGTTGTACGGAGAAGTAAAGAGCAACACCTGCAATGATTAAGAGACACAACCCCAAAACGATGTGGAATAACTCTTCGATTCTCTCAACCCAGTGACCAGGGATAAGAACCTTCTTGTCTTCATTGTTTTCGTCTGTCATATCTATGAACCTAGCCCAAGCGGTCGATTTTATGCCTGAGAAACCGCTATTTGTGTATTACAGTTCTATTGCTTCGGGTCTAGACCCTTCCAGAGGCTCTTAATCTCGGGTGTCTTAGGCGCTTTCTCCCCGTATAGGGCTTTGTAGATCCTGCGGCCAGATAGGTAGCGAGCGAGCTGAACCATGGCTTCTTTTTGCTCCTTACCATTTAAATACTTCAGATATAGTCGTGCGGCTTGTTTAGCCCAAGGGTCACCGTGGTAACCACTTGATAGGGCATGGCCAACTTCATGCAACATTGTTTCTTTATCAAAGTGACAGAGGAACATGGCTTTGATTTCATGGTCCCACCAGCCCATGGCGTGAGGAACATCACCTTGATGACCAAAGTGTGAATGAATCCTTACCCAGTTGATCTTGAGTTTCTCTTTCTTAGCCACTTCATTGAGAAGAAGTAATACTGGCTTCCAATACTTCCAAGCCCTAGCATCAAACTTTTGTCCAGGTCTAACTTCGAAACTTAACTCCGTAGCCCATACCGGAATCATTCGATAACGTCCAGCTATCTTCAGTTCAACCAGTTTGTTTCGATTAGTCAAAACGTCACAACTTTGCACTTCTGAGTTGAATTACGTTTCCCTCAGGGTCTAATACATCACGACGAGTTAGACCATCAATAGTGAAAGTTACTTTAGTGACTACTCCACCTCGAAGAGTGACTTGCTCTTCTGACTTAGAAAGTGACTTCACATCAAACACTGGTTTCATCGCAGCTATGTCTCTAGGTGCTGGCGGAGATTTAATAACAATAGTTTTAGCGATACGTGGGGGAATCGAATGGATCAGAAGTTCAATGCCTTTACCGCCTAAACGAATATCCTTCTTGTTATCACCTGGTTTTGGAGTTGGAGAAATTCCAAGTACAGCCTCATAAAAACTAGCGAGAGCCTTTACATTTACTGCAAAGATTACAAGTGCGCCCATCTCAAAAGTTTATTGCCTAGCTAAGTCAAATCAACTACTGGCTGGTAGGTCACAGCAGTTAAGAGGCCAACTATTTGTATGCAGCAACTAAGTTTTTGATCAGAACATCCCATGGGGTTGGTTCAAGGCCAAAGGTCTTGCGAGCTGCTGAGTCATCCATAATGAATGGTGCATTGAACATGTAACTACCGTTGTTTAGTTCCTTTATAACAGGATTGAAAAGCCCCATCATGCTCAAGATGGCGTTAGGAACAGAGCCAACTTTTACATCTCTGATTCCTAGCTCTTTGGCGATGTCTTGAACTACTTCACGTTGAGTTTTTGGTTCGTTACTTGGAACATGCCAAGCCTTGCCCCACGCTCGTTTATCTAATGCAATTGTTCGCATCAGGGTTGCAACGTCGACTGGAGATGTGAAGGTGTGCAGCTGATCAGTAGCTCCAAGTAGCTGGACTGCTTTGCCAGCTTTCAAAACAGGAACTACTCGGTCACCAAACCGGCTCTGCATTCCAGGGGATACGTAGTCTGAACCACGTACTTCCGTTGCCCGGATAAGCCCTTCATCGTTGAGCTTTTTGGCGTCTAACCACATCTGAGCACGAACCTTCGAGTTAATCCAAGTTCCATTAAGTGGAAGATCTTCGGTGAGAGATTTAGTAGTCGGGCCATAGCCATACAGGTTCGAGCAGGTAACAAGCACCGCATCAGTAGCTAGTGCGTAGTCTGTGAAAGCCTTAGCAAGTGGTGGCCATTCAGTAGCCCACTTGTTGTAGTGGGGAGGGTTCACACAGTTGTAGATAGCAACCGCTTTTGGTGCTGCAGCTAGCAACGCCTCAATCGACGAAGCGTCTGCCGCAATTCGCTTGATCAGCGAGTGGGCTGGGCCACGACCGGATCGGGTGAATAGCACTACCGATTTGCCTGAATCTGCTAATTGTCTTGCTAGTGCTGAACCTACCTCACCAGCTCCTAACACCAAATGAGTTTCAACCATGAAATCCTCCTAATAATGTGTATACTATAAACATACTAATCAGACTTTCACCCTGTCAAGTTAGGAAGCATGAAAACCCAAAAATATCATCATGGCAACCTTGAGAAGGCTTTACTCTCCGCTGGTATCCGCGAGGCAAAAGCTACCGGATCAAAAAACCTTGGGGTGAACTCTTTGGCTAAAGTGGTTAATGTTTCCCCGATGGCGGTTTATCGCCACTTCTCCTCAGGTGAAGTGCTCCGTGCAAGCATCTCGCAACAGGCAAGAGAAGAGCTTGCCAGAAGAATGATCAAAGCTATTTCAGTTGAAACAACGGTCAAGAATCGTTTTAGGGCAACTGGTCGAACATACATTCAATTCGCACTCAAAGAGCCGGGACTGTTCGCCGTTGCCTTTGTGGCCTGCGACGAAGGTCCTAAGCGTGAAGACAATCCATCGGCTTGGGTCGTGTTCCACGATTCCATTTTGGATCTTTGTAATGCGGGCCTCATTGAAGCAAACGAGGTTGAGTCCGTGGCTGCATTTGCCTGGTCCACCGTGCATGGATTCGCGACCCTAGTAGCAGGAAATGACCCAAAGAGGCCAAAGGCAAACCAGAATGCTGTGGAGAGTCTTTTAGACCGAGTCTGGTTTGGAATAGTAAAAGGAAGAGAAGTGGCTAAGTAATGAGCAAGATGAACAAGGGTCGCATGACTGCGATGACTGAGGAAGGAATAGTAGTTTTCCTTATCGGTATGAGAATCAACAATTTTTTCGCGTTTAGAAAGTGGGTACCGGTTTTCAATGCGATGGGAAAGATGCTTCCAGAGCTCTACAAAAATCCACAATTAGGTTTCAAGTCTTATCAGATGTGGTTCAGCCGGACTTTGATCTTGGTTCAGTACTGGGAGAGTGCAGAAAAGCTTCTAGAGTATGCCAAGGCAACAGATTCGGAACACCTGCCAGCATGGAAAGCTTTCAACAAAGCAGCCAGGTCCTCAAATGCTGTTGGGATCTGGCATGAAACTTATGTGGTTCCAAAAGGTGGAGTAGAGAACATGTATGTGAACATGCCAACCTTTGGTTTTGGTAAAGTCGCTGAACTAGCTCCCGCAACAGGAAAACTCAACTCAGCAAAAGACAGATTAGGTAATAATTAGATAGGAACCATCGATCTTGTCGCTGCAGTGTTCCTTTTGCTCAAATGACAAAAGCCCCAGATCGCTCTGGGGCTTCGTTCGCTGTCTCATTTGCGAAAGTCCTCTTTCGAGGAAC
>RFNI01000027.1 GCA_009927245.1 Actinomycetota bacterium
TTAGGGAGTGGGTTGACTGCGGAGCAACCATTATTGGTGGCTGTTGCGGCATTGGTCCCAAAGAAATCTCTGAGGTAATTAGCTTTAGTTAATTGGTGTTAGCGTTACAGCCTTTGAAGGATAGTTTCGCATTTTTCACATAAACACACATGTATCCTGCTTTACCCTGGTATGAGCCTGTTAGTTTGATTCCGCCAGAAATACTACTGAGCTTAGATTGTATGAATAGCTTCTTCGCTGTATCGCGTAAGAGTGCGACAGTTACCTTTTTGCGCAACTTACTGGCTGCCTTAGTAGTGATTTTAATCAGTAAATTGGCTGGTTCACTTAGCATGCTCTGCGCTGTCAACCCTCGAGCGATGTCCACGATGGCCGTTTGTTCAATTGAGTTTAGTGAACCAGGATCGAACACTGGCTCAGCTACCTCATTACCGATTGCTATTGAATAGGTTGAAGTGTAATTAGTTCCTTCTACTACTGACTCCAAGAGAAAACTCTTAACAAGTCCAGTAGTTCCACTTACTGTGTAGACATATGTAAGCCGTAGGTCAATTTTCAGTGTGTACTCGATGTCACCGTTATCTTTAGTGAATGTAGTAACTGGTGGGTTAGGGCTCCCTTCCAAGTAGCTAGGCCCTGCTCCCAATCCCTCAATGTAGCTGGCTGAATTTGCTATTGGGTCCATAGCGTTGCGATTTTGATTTGGACCCGAGACATCGCTTATCACCCAATTCGCTGTGAAGGGGGATGCTTTCTTTAACTCTTGAATGCTGAAGTCTGAGTATCCAGCTCCCCAAGATTGGTCTTTTGTGATCACCGAGTAAACCTTGTCCGATGTCACATAAACGTGATTCATGCCCAGTGGAAAGTCGGTCTGCCAGGACGCCTGATTATCGACCGACTGAAAATCACTTTGGAAATACTCAGAGACCGTTGGAGTCACAACCAGTCGAGTTGATCCTTTTCTAGCTCTCGAGTCCCAATCAACCGCAAGATATTCTTGGAGGAAAGAAAATCTGGTTGAATTCTCAATGGAATCCTGAGTGACCGCAATTGCCTGATTTAGCGAATCTAGATAATCTCCGGCTGACACATCGTCGGCCCTTGCCGGTGCAACAGCACTGGAAGTGATGAGCGCAGCCAAAACGGCTAACACCATTCTTGACTTCCAAATGAATGATTTTCGCATTTTCACCCCTTCCATCCCCAATTTGAGGACCCCCGTCTTACCCAAATAATACCACCGCTGATTACTTCAACTCTATTCGGCGACCCTGAGCACCTAATTAGCTTCCGTAGTGCTTTGGCATCCAGCGTATTCACAGGTACCCCTTACTTGCCCTAACTCATTTAGACACCTAGCCTAAAGACATGAGAAGAAGGTTTGGCTGGGCAATAGCACCACTACTGATGCTTTCCCTACTGAGCCCTGCTCCAGCTCAGGCAGCCAACCTAAGCATTCCTAATGGCATTCAAACAGCAGACCTAGACAGCGTTGGGGTAACAGCTCAAAGCCTCGCCACCGAGCTTGCAGGTAGCGGAGTATCAATCTCTAACGTCGTATACAAAGGTGCTGACGCTCAGGCTGGAACAATCGACATTGTTGACCCAAACGTAGTTGCCTTCAACCACGGAGTGATTCTTTCTAGTGGAAACATCGCCGATGTAGTTGGTCCTAACAAGAGTGAATCCATTACAGGAGATATGGGTGGCACCAATGACACAGATCTTGATGCCCTAATTGCCAATAGCCAAACAGTTAACCCAATTACTTTTGATGCTGCTTCCCTAGAGTTTGATTTCGTTCCAACAGCAAACAAGGTTTACTTCACCTATGTATTTGGAAGTGAAGAGTATCTAGAGTGGGTAAACCTATTTGACGATGTCTTTGGTTTTTATGTCAATGGTGTGAACTGTGCGACGATTCCAGGAAATTCAAGTACTCCAGTTTCGATTGACACCATCAACTCAACTGTGAACAGTAATCTCTACAGGGATAACTCATTCATCAATCCACCTAATAACCCGCTAAATATCGAATCGGATGGTCTAAGTGTTGAATTGATTTGCTCAGCTACGGTAACCCCTAACCAGACCAATCACATCAAACTTGCTATCGCAGACACCAGCGATCAGGTATTGGATTCAATAGTCATGATCAAGTCAGGTAGCTT